>JBIKUA010000001.1:0-24585 GCA_044347825.1 Candidatus Deianiraeaceae bacterium
GCAGAATTTTTAGCAGAGCATAACAAGGCAAAATCTATTGCCGAGTCTGTAAAATCTTCTATTGATGGAAAAGTTTTATTAATGGAAAGAGCTGTAAATGATGCAGGAAATTTCTACGCCGTTTTATCTTCTAATGAGGTTGCGGAAGAATTGAATTCTCAATTCAAGCACGAAAGTTTTCAATTTAATAAAAATCAAATTTTAATTTCAAGTAAAATTAGAAATTATGGAATTTATGACTTCACAATTATTCTTTATAACGGAGTAATTGCTAAAATGAAAGTTTCCATAGCCCTAAATAAAACTTTAGCTGGTGAATATGTGACAAAACTTGAATCAGAGAAAAAATAAATTTATGATATTTGGCATTGCGATATATAAAGTTGCTTTTGGTATAGTAGCTATAACAGTTATTATTGCTGCAATCTTTACTTTTAAAAATGGTCGCTAATAATAAGTAAGTGAGGCACGTTTTTTTTGATACCGAAACAACTGGCACTTCTGTAAGAGATGGTCACAGAATTATTGAAATCGGTTGCGTAGAAACCATAAATTTCAAAAAAACTGGTAAAATATTTCACACCCTTCTCAACCCTGAGCGGGAAATTGATGAAGGAGCAACTAAAGTGCATGGAAAAACTTATGAAATGCTTAAAAGTGAGCCAAAGTTTTTTGAAATTGCTGATGAGTTCAATGCATTTATTGAAGGATCTGAACTTGTAGCACATAATGCTGGTTTTGATGTTAATTTTACTAATTATGAGCTTTCTCTTGCTTCCAAACCTACCCTTAGAAACGAAGTAACGGATAGTTTAACAATTGCAAGGAGGTTTTTCCCAGGTCAACCTGCTTCTCTTGACGCGCTTTGTAAAAGATTCAATATAGACAATTCTAGTAGAACTTTTCATGGTGCCTTACTTGATGCAGATTTGTTGTGTGATATGTTTTGTAAAATGATTGATTTTTTAGAAAATCAAAGTGGAATTGGAGGGTCGTTTGATTATAAAATAAAAAAACAGGAAATTGGAGGGATAAAAAGACAGATGAATTTTGCATATCGTAAATTTTCTGTTTCTAATGGAGATATGCAAAAGCATATGGAGTTTTTGAAAGATTTAGGTTTTTAAATATGGATATCTTTAACTTACGAGTTGGCAATGGTGTTGATTTTCATAAGTTTGCGCCTGAGGAAGGAAATTTCAGTATCGCATTAGGGGGATTGATAATTCCTTTTCAAAAAAAACTTTTAGCTCACTCTGATGGAGATGTAATTTTACATTCAATTTGTGATGCAATTTTTGGAAGTTTAGGAAATGGAAATATAGGAACTCACTTTCCACCCTCTGATATAAAATGGAAAGATGCTAAGTCAGAAATTTTCTTAGAATATGCAATAAATTTGCTTACTAACACAGGAGGTAAGTTGATAAATATAGATACAACGGTAATTTGTGAAGAGCCAAAAATTATGCCATTTGCAATTCAAATAAAGCAAAATATAGCTAAAATTACAGGACTTGAAATGGCAAAAATTTCCATAAAAGCAGTTACAACGGAAAAGATGGGTTTTTTAGGAAAAAAGGAAGGTATTGGGGCTATTACAACCATACTTTCATATATTCACTCCTAATTAGACTTCTTTTATATTCTTTATCCAGCTTTTCCTCTTCTGTTTGAGAAAATTCATTTAACACCTTTAATGCAAAACGCAAATTAAATAAAATGTGCAGAGTGAAAAAACATGAAAACAATGCAACCAAACCTTCAAAAATTCCATCTTCATAAACTATATAAAAAACCGAATTTAACATTATAAGTCCTGTTAAAAAAGAATAATTTGTTAACATATTTGTAATGTTTGCGAAATTGAAATACCTATAGTTAAAAAAATTTTTCATAATGAAAATATATATTATTAATTGAATAATACAACTTTTTATAATAAAAGTAAAGAATTTATTTTGACATAAATAAAAGACTTCTTAAATTTCTTTATAAAGAAATCGAGGTTTTACGATAATTCTACTGCAATAAAAGTTCGATTTTACAGAATAAATAAAGATGTGAATATAAATAATGCAAAATAAAATTTACATATTCAAAAAGAAATGAATATATAGGGGAAACTATATTATAATAAATTTAAAAGAGCAAATATACTTGCTGTAGTTAAATTCAAATTTGTCATTTGAATCAATATATCACTTGACACTGCCAAACATAAGCATTATTAACTTTATATTAAAATTATTGATTTTATGGAAGTTATTTTGGCAGAACCTAGGGGATTTTGTGCTGGAGTTAGAAGGGCAATTTTAATTGTTGAAAAGGCAATTCAAAAATTTGGTACTCCAATTTATGTAAAACATGAGATAGTTCACAATAAAATTGTAATTGAAAGTTTAAAATCTAAAGGGGTAATTTTTACTGACGAAGTCTCGCAAATTCCACAAGGAAGCGTAGTAATTTATTCTGCACACGGAGTTTCCGATGCTGTAGAAAGTGAAGCAGAAAGATTGCAGTTAATTCCAATTGATGCAACCTGCCCTCTTGTAAAAAAGGTTCACAAAGAAGTTATTCAATATGATGAAGAGGGGTTTCAAATAATTTTAATAGGTCATAAAAATCATCCTGAAATTGAAGGCACATCAGGTAAATTGAAAAAAGGTAAGGCGATTATCGTTCAAAATGTGGAAGAGGCAAAAACTGTGCAAATAGAGAATGACCAAAAGCTTGCAATTGCAACGCAAACAACTCTTAGCCTTGATGATACTAAGGAAATAATTGAAATTCTAGAAGCTCGCTTTCCTGTTCTTAAAGGTAATGTTAAAAATGATATTTGCTATGCAACTCAAAATAGACAAACTGCAGTTTATGATTTAATTCAAAATTATCAAATTGATGGTTTAATTGTTGTAGGTTCGCAAAATAGTTCAAACTCAAATAGATTAAAGGATATAGGCACGCAAAGAGGCATACCATCATTTCTTATTAATGAACCTGACGAATTAGACTTAAAGAATGTTTTAAATTTAAAAAAAATAGGAATTACAGCAGGAGCCTCCGCTCCAGAACATTTAATTGAAAAACTTGTAGATTTCTTTAAAAAGAAGGATAACAACTTAAAAATCACAATAATGGACGGCGTAAAAGAAGATACAGTCTTCCATCTACCAAAACAACTAAGAGATTAATTTATGGAAACAAGAGATATTTACAAAAAATCAAAGGCTTGGGCTTTTGAAGAAGCGTTTAAAATTTTAGAAAAAATAGGAGGTAAAACTCCAAAAAAAGGGTATGTTCTTTTTGAAACAGGGTATGGACCTTCTGGTCTCCCTCATATTGGCACATTTGGGGAAGTAGTGCGAACTTGCTTTGTGAAATTTGCATTTGAGCAAATCACAGAAGGCAAAATTCCAACAAAACTCATTTGCTTTTCTGACGATTTAGACGGGCTTAGAAAAGTTCCAGATAACATTCCAAACAGGGATATGGTGAAAGAACATTTAGGAAAGCCATTAACAAGTGTGCCTGACCCTTTTGGCACTCATGAAAGCTTCGGTCATAATATGAACGCAAGGTTAAGAGCTTTTTTAGATAGTTTTGGGTTTGAATACACTTTTATTAGTGCTCTTGAAAAATATAAAAGTGGTGAATTTAACGAAACATTACTTAATGTTGTAAAAAATTATGAGAAATTGATGGATTTAATGCTTAAAAATTTAGGTGAAGAAAGGCAAGAAACCTACAGCCCAATAATGCCAATTTGCCCTAAAACTGGGAAGGTTTTAGCAGAAGGCGTGAAGGCAGTGAATAAGGAAAAAGGCACGGTAATTTATGTAAACGAATTTGGAGAAGAGGTGGAAACTGAAGTGACAAACGGAAAGTGCAAACTTCAGTGGAAAATAGATTTTGGTGCAAGATGGCAAGCTTTAGATGTAGATTACGAGATTTTTGGAAAAGAACACGCTCCAAATGCTAAACTTTATCAACAAATATGCAAAATTTTAGGAGGTGAAGGACCTATTAATTTTGTCTACGAACTTTTCTTAGGTGAAGATGGTGCAAAAATTTCTAAATCCAAAGGTAATGGAATATCAGTTGAAGAATGGCTCTCTTTTGCTCCGCAAGAAAGTTTGAAATTATTTATGTTTCAAAAGCCAAAAACGGCAAAAAGAATGTTTTTTGATGTTATACCCAAAAATGTAGATGAATACATTAAATATGTGGCAAGTTATGGCAAACAAACAGAGGAGCAAAAGCTTGAAAATCCTGCTTACTTCGTGCATTTTGGAAATGTGCCAGATTTCAACTTAGGAGGTATTGATTTTAGTTTGATACTTCATCTTGTTTCCGCTTCTAGCGCTGAAAATAGTGATATTTTATGGGGTTTTGTCAATAAATATAATTCTTCTCTTAAAAAGGGCGATATACCATTTTTAGATAACCTTCTTGAATGCGGAATTAGGTATTTTGAAAAGTTCATAAAACCTTATAAATCCTTTAGAAAAGCAAGTGAAATTGAGGTAAAGGGGCTTTTAATGTTTAAAGAATTTTTAAGTGAAAATTTGGAAGCAACTGCAGAGGAAATTCAAAATAAAGTCTATTCAATTGGTATGGAGCTTGGGCTTGAGTTGAAAGCTTGGTTTGGAGGGATTTATCAGGTTCTACTAGGGCAAAACGAAGGTCCTAGAGTTGGAAGTTTTACAAAACTTTACGGAGCTTTAAATATGATAAAATTAATAGAGGAAAAATTAAGATAAATTTAAAAATCCGTATCTATCTCGTGAGGTTTTTGCAAGCTCTTTTACTTGTAAAAATTCATCTTCCGTCAATCCTAAATCTTGAAAGCACGAAGGCATTTGAAGATAGGTAAAAGCTTCTTTTAAAATATCTTCACTTTTTTGAATTTTCAACATCTCGCAAGTGAAAGCAGAAATTTGAAGTCCGTGTAAAAATTTACGAACTTGAGGGAACTTAGCTTCCGCAACATGTGCCATTGCATGCTCCCCTCCACTAGCAGGGAAGCTAGAACCAAATAAATGCATGGCAAGCCCAGCAAAAAGGGTATTTTCTAGCAATTCAAGCATAAATTCATCATCTTTTTCAGGTAGTTTTTTATAATTTTCAAGTAAGAATTTTTCTGATGGAATGCGAAAAGAAAATAGTGCCTCGTCATAAAAAGTGCCCTTGGTTTGACTAGAAAGTTTGCAGTCATTTTGAGCCGTTATTCTTGCCATTGCATCTCCAAAACCTGCTTTTGTTAACTCTATTGGCGCTTCTTCCAAAATTTTTAAATCAAAATAAAGCGCCTTTGGGAGATGGCATTTAAAGCTTTCCTTCATCCCAGAAGAGCCTAAAATTGAAGCATTACTTGAAAGGTATCCGTTCATTGAAAGTGCAGTGCCAAAAGCAATAAATGGTTTTTTTGCCTTAAAACTTGCAAATTTAGTTGCATCGCACACGGTTCCAGAGCCTACTGCAAAAATTCCATCATAATTTTGTAATTCTTTTTCTAGCTCATCAATTTTACTTAAAACAAAAGGCTTATCCGTAAATTTTAATGCTATATACTTAGTTCCTTCATCACAAACAACAAGAAAGTTTTTTGGTGGAGAGATTTTTTCTTCATATCCTAAAAAAATATCGCAAATTTCTTTTTGAAAAATCCCACCAGACTTAAATTCAAGTGTGCGGGAAAAATTGATTAATGTCATAACGAATTTACAAGATTTTTAAATACATCTCCTCTTTCTTCAAAATTTTTGAATTGGTCAAGGCTTGAGCAGGTGGGAGAGAGTAAAACCACGCTATTTTTAACTTTTTTAGCAGATTTAAATGCTAAAGGAACTGCCTTTGCTAGGCTTGCAGGAATGCAGTAATTTAGAGGGTTTTGAGGATTTGTCTTGTTATGCTCTATTATGCGTTTTGCAAAAATTCCACTTGCTTCCCCAATTAGCAAAATTTCCTTTATAAAAGCACTTTCCTGCCTTCCCAAAATTGCCTCAATTCCATCTTCCTTCGCTCTTCCTCCTGCAATTAAAAAAATAGGAGTTTTAGGAAACGCCCTCAAGGCAGTTAATGTTGCTTCTATGCTAGTTGCCTTGCTATCGTTGATAAACCGCACTCCTTCAAATTCTCTTACAAATTCAATTCTATGAGGAAGTGATGAAAAACTAGAAACTGCAGGAATAATTTGCTCTATTGGTATTTTAGAAAAATCCATACAAATTGCAATGGCAACGAGAATATTTTTTAAATTATGCTCTCCTTTTAAATTTGCAAAATCTGGCAATTCGCAAATTACTTCACCATTTTTATAAAGCAAATTTTGAAGGATGGAATATCCCTTTGGTAAGATTTCACTTACGCTAAAATCATTAGGAGAAAGCTTAAAACCCTCCCCACGCAATATTTTTTGCTTTACTTTTATATAGCCCTCCATACCTCCGTGACGCCCTAAATGATTGCTAGAAATGTTAAGCAAAATTCCTGCATCAAAGCTAAAATTTGTAATTTCAAGTTGATAGGAAGAAACCTCTAAAATGCAATACTCCGCCTCAAACGCCTCTTTTGTAAGTGGGCTTTTACCAATATTACCTCCTAAAAAAGCTCTTTTGCCTACATTTTTTAAAATATGATAAACAAGAGAGCAAGTGGTGGACTTTCCGTTTGAGCCTGTAATACCAATAATTTTAACATCCTTAGGGGAAAACTTTTTAAATAACTCTAAATCAGAAATAATAGGTAAGAGAGCCTCTTTTGCTTTTAAAACTATTTGGTGAGAAAGACTAATTCCGGGGCTTAATATCATTGCATCAAACTTTGAGAAATCTTTTATTTCACCATCCGATTTAGAAGGGTCGTCATCATAAACAGTTGTATTAATGCCTCTCTCTTTGCAAAAATCAAGCACACCTTTTCCGCTTACTCCAAGCCCAAAAATAAGGAGATTTTTCATTTTACAGCTTTATTATAATCGTTTAGAAAAATCTCAATTCCTTTGTCTGTAAGAGGGTGAGAAACTAACTTTGAAAATAAATCAACGGGTATCGTTCCAACATCTGCACCTATTTTAATAGCTTCTGCAAAGTGTATTGGAGTTCTTATAGAAGCGGCTAAAATTTCAGTTTCAAACCCATAATTGTTAAATACAAGCCTTAAATCTGCAATTAAATCCATACCATTAATCCCTATATCATCCCATCTTCCAATAAAAGGAGAAACAAAAGTTGCCCCCGCTTTTGCTGCCATTAAACCTTGAGAGGCAGTAAAACATAGTGTGACATTCGTTTGAACCCCCTTATCTGCAAGCACCCTGCATGCTTTTAAACCCTCCATCGTTAAAGGAAGTTTGATACATACATTTGAAGCAATTTTAATAAGTTCATTTGCCTCTTTTAGCATACCCTCAGTATCAAGGGCAATAACCTCCGCACTAACGGGGCCTTTCACTAAACTGCAAATTTCTGCAATTACTTCCTCAAATTTACGCCCAGATTTTGCAATAATACTAGGATTTGTTGTAACTCCATCAATAAGCCCTGTTGAAGCAAATTCCTTAATTTTTACAACATCTGCTGTGTCTAAAAAAATTTTCATATTTTAAATCATTGTTTTCTTAAAATTCTTATCTACTTGTTTTTGAACATCTTTCGCAAGTGCCATACTTATTATTATATCAGGCTCCGATACAATTCCATTAGACCCAGTTTTTGCCTTTTTTATCTCGTCTACAAATTCCATTCCTGATACAACTCTACCCCAAACTGTGTATTTTCCATCTAAAAATTCAGAATCTGCCAAAACTATAAAAAATTGACTATCCGCACTTGCAAGGTCGTTTGCTCTTGCCATGCTTACTATACCTCTTTTATGAGAAATTTTAGAAAATTCTGGTTCCAGTTTTGTACCACTACCCCCTCTTCCAGTGCCTGTTGGGTCACCCGTTTGAGCTACAAAACCATCTATTACTCTAAAAAATTTATTTCCATCATAAAAGCCTTGTCTAACAAGTGTTTTAATATGTTCAATATGTTTTGGGGCAATATTTGGAAAAGTTTCAATAACTACGATACCATCTTTTAATTTTAAATAAATTAAGTTTTCAATAGGGACATCAATAAGTTTTGCATTCAATTTTTTTAGCCTAACTTCCTGCCAAAGAACAATAAAAGCAAATATAAATACAATGCTTGAAAAAAGTGTTTTAATAGTTTTAACATTTAGCATAGACTTACAAAAAACAATAGGGCTTTAGTATAATACAAATATACATACTATACTAAAGTAAACAGCTTTTAAAGGAGGTATATCTTATTTGCGATAGATTTTTTTAAATGTCAATAAAATATTGGAAAAATCTTTATAATTTAAAAAAAATAAAAAAAAATAAAAAAAGTATTTGACAAAAATAAAAAATAGGTTAAATAATTGTTTCTATATGAGAGATATATTTTAAATATAATGCATACAAAAAGTACAAAGTTCATCACCCAGAGTGATGTTGAGCAAAAATGGATACATATTGACGCTAAAGATTGCGTTCTTGGTAGACTTGCCGTTATAATAGCAGATTTACTGAGAGGTAAAAATCAAGTTACATTCACTCCAAACGCAGACACAGGTCATTTTGTAGTTATTACAAACGCTAGAGAAATTCATATGACAGGGGCTAAAGATGTAAAAGAGAATATGTATTGGCACACAGGTCACCCCGGAGGAATTAAGTCTGTTACAAGAAAACAAGCTTTAAGAAACCAAAAATATCAAATGGTTTTAAAAAGAGCAGTTAAAGGTATGCTTCCTAGTGGACCTTTAGGATACGCAATGATGAAAAAGTTGTTTATTTACGAAACATCTGACCACCCTCATGTTGCACAAAAACCAGAGGTTTTGGATATTCAATCCCTAAGTATAAAGAATAAAAAGAATAGTTAAGATATGATATACTCTACAGGTAAAAGAAAAACTTCAATTGCAAAAGTTTGGCTAGATGAAAAAGCAAAAACTACCGCAGTAAATGATAAAGCTATAGAAACTTACTTTCCAGTTGCTAATTTAAGACAAAAAGTTCTACTTCCGCAATCAGTTCTAGTAACAATATTAAAGAAAAGACAGGTTGACGCTATTAATGAAGATGTAATTGTAGGAATTGCAAGTATTAAGGGAAATCAAATACCAGCAAGTTTTTATGAATATGTCAACAGCTTTTCAAGTGAAGCGGTTGCAAGCTTAATTGGTGCTATTTCAAACATCAACTTTAAAGTGCAAGCAATTGGCGGAGGCATTAGAGGGCAAGCTGAAGCCGTTATGTATGGTATTTCAAAATGCCTTGCAGAATTCAAGCCAGAAGTTCAAAAAATTTTAAAAGACTTAGGTTTCTTAACAAGAGATTCAAGAATTGTTGAGAGGAAAAAACCTGGTCTTAGAAAGGCAAGAAAAAAAGAACAATACTCAAAACGTTAATATTACTAGAATTTTATGTCCACTGCTAAAACAGAAACTCAAAATCAAGGTCTTGCTAGTCTTAAGAAGAGATCTGCAAGTGTTGACTTTCGTGTAGAAGGTGTATCCCTTGAAAACAAAAGAATTTGCATAGCTCTTACCAAGATATATGGAATTGGAAACACAGTTGCTTTAAAAATTTGTCAAGATTTAAACATAAATCCTGATAAAAGACCTTCCGACATGACAGATGAAGAAAAAACTGCAATTCGTGATTACATTAAAACAAACCTAAAGGTTGAAGGTGAATTGAAAAAAGTTGTTATTTCTAACATTCAAAGAAAAATCAACATTCAATGTTACCAAGGTTTAAGGCATAGATATAAACTTCCTGTTAGAGGTCAAAGAACCAAAACTAATGCAAGAACAAGAAAAGGGAAGTCAAACCCAATTGCAAATAAAAAGAAAGTTACTAAATAATAAAATATGGCAAATAAGGCATCATATAATAAAAAAAGCAAAAAAAATATTAAGGTTGTTAGCGTTGCTGAAATACATGTGCTTTCAACATTTAATAATATTATCATTTCACTTACAGACCCAAGCGGAAATTTACTTTCTCAGTGTTCTTCAGGTATGGTTGGGGCAAGTGGTTCCAAAAAAGCGAGTTCATATTTTGCAAGTATGGTAATTAATAGAATTTTAGATTCTGCAAGAGCCTTTAATGTGAAAGCTCTATCTGTTATCTTTAAAGGTCCTGGAATTAATGGAAGAGATGCAGTTGTAAAAGTGTTGAATGAAAATGCAAACAACTTTGCTATCACCTCTTTAAAGGATTTTACGCCAGTTCCGCACAACGGTTGTAGAGCTCGTAAGAGAAGAAGGGCGTAGAGCATACTTCGTAGAACATAATATATAATGCTTATGCAAATAAAAGATTCTTACACTTCTTTAAGTTTTCCTCGCTCATTCGAGCAGACTGTAGTAAAAGATGGTTACAAGTCTATCTTCACTACATATCCAATCCAGCGAGGCTTTGGTATAATAATTGGCAATGCATTCAGAAGAATTTTACTTTCTTCAATAAGAGGTGTTGCTGTTGTTGCAGTAAAATCAAGTAAATTTGTTAATCTTTACGCAACCGTAGAAGGTGTAAAAGAAGAATGTTTTTCAATTATTGTCAACATATCCAAACTTGTGGTTAAAATGGATATGACCGAGTCTGCGGTTCTAAAACTTTCTGCAACAAAATCTGGTAATGTATATGCAGATAGCATTAAAGCACCTGGAGGAGTTGAAATTTTAAATAAAGATTTACATTTATTTACCTTAAATGAAGGTCATTCAATTGATATAGAAATTGAAATTGAAGCTGGCATAGGTCAAAAAAAAGCACAAGGAGTTGATATTATTGGAGGCAGAATAGAAGTTGATAGAATTTACAGTCCAGTTGAAAAAGTTAGCTTTGATGTCTCAACTATTAATGATACAACGAGTTATGGTAGTAAGAGTACTTACGATAAACTTGATATAACTGTTGAAACAAATGGTTCCGTTCATCCTAAGGAAGCAGTGGGAATGTCTGCAACTATTGCACGCGAATTTTTTGCTTGCTTTATTGATTTTCCAGAAAAAAGCATTAATATTATTTCCACAGGTCAGGCAACGGTTAAAAATATCAATCATTATCTAAACATTCAAATTGATGACTTAGAACTTTCTGTAAGGTCTGCAAACTGCTTAAAGGCGGAAAAAATACTTTACATTGGTCAGCTTGTTACAAAATCTGAATCTGAGATGTTAAAAACTCCAAACTTTGGTAAAAAATCCTTGGAAGAAATCAAGGCCATTTTAATAAGTATGGGGCTTTCTCTTGGAATGTCAAAAATAAACTGGGAACCACCAGTAGAAAATTAATAGGAATAATTATTATTTATATGAAACACGGAATTAATGGAAGAAAATTTGGTAGAGACACAAAACACAGAAATGCTTTACTGAGAAATCTAGCTACATCCTTAATTTTGCACGGTAGAATAATAACTACTTTACCAAAAGCGAAAGATTTAAGACCTTATATTGAAAAATTAATCACAAAAGCAAAAAATAAAAGTCTTCACAATATTAGACAAATTGAAAGCGTTCTTTATACAGAAGAAGCTAGAAAAAAGCTTTTTGAAGTTGTTGCCCCAAAAATGGAAGGTAGAAATGGTGGATATGCTAGAATTTATAAATATGGATTTAGAAAAGGGGACGGTGGTGCAAGAGCGATAATTGAGCTTATTGATTGTTATTCTCAAAATCAGGAGGCTGTTGAAACAAATTAACAAATATAAGAAGGCGTCTAATTAAAGACGATTAATAAGAGCTTTATTTTTCAAACACTACTAGTTATGCACTAAAATCTTGCGAGGAAACTTCTTATGAGCGAATTTTTACTTTCAACGAGATAACCTTCTTTTTTTCTTATAATTAAATTACCTAAGGAGGTTTTATAAAATGCATTCCTATTTATCAACAGTGATTAACAATTATTTCAAGAACTTAGCATAAATAATGGAAAACCTCTTTGTTAATGATTAATAGAGGAATTACATCTATATTAATCTACTTTTAAATGTAATTTAGCAACCATAACCTCAAATTCAAAATAAAAATTATTCTTGATTTTTTTATAAATCGTTTTATACTTATATATATAAATAATTTTAAAAATGCTATCCAAAGCACAAATTTCGGTAAAAAAATATATAAGCCAGATGAGAGTTCACGCTTTCACTGGCTTAACAAATATCTTCTAAACATTCCCGCAGATGCGGGTATCTCTAATTAAACCAAATCTACTAACCTAAATATTAATAATATGAAACCTAATTTTAATGGAAAATTCGTTTTACTAGGGTTTGGCTCTGTTGCCTCTTCCCTTATGCCTCTACTTTTTAAACATTTTGAGATAAATCCTCAAAATTTAATTATTATTTCAAGCGATGAAAGAAATAGTAAAATAGCCTCTCATTATGGGGTTAAAATCAATGTTTGCCCATTAAATAGAACTAACTACAAAAAGATTTTATCTCAATATCTAGAAAAAGGAGATTTTTTGGTGAACTTATCAGTAGATGTTAGTAGTTTAGATTTAATTCGCTTTTGCAATGAAATTGGAGCTTTATATCTTGATACCTGCATTGAACCATGGCCCGGATTTTACACAAATGAAGAGCTTTCCCCTTCTCAAAGATCTAACTTCTTTTTAAGAAAAGAGGTGTTAGATTTAAGGGGCAATCTTGCTAAAAATAGCCCTACTGCCGTTGTTTGTCATGGAATGAACCCTGGAACGATTTCTCATTTTGTTAAGCAAGCACTTGTGAATATGGCAAAAGATGCAGGAATTGAGACGAACCCTCAAACTAGTGAAGACTGGGGAAAGCTTGCAAAAATGCTTAAAATCAAGGTAATTCATATTGCGGAAAGAGATACTCAAATTGCAAACACACCTAAAAGGCAAGATGAATTTCGCAACACTTGGAGCGTGGACGGATTTTTAAGTGAGGGTAGTCAGCCTGCAGAAATGGGGTGGGGAAGCCACGAAAAAGAAATGCCAAAAGATGGCGTAAAACCTCATTCTAATGCCCCTTCTATTATACTTACAACTCCAGGATTAAAAACAAAAGTAAAAACATGGACTCCAATATCGGGCTCTTGTGAAGCGTTTGTAATAACTCACAATGAAGCGATTAGTATTTCTGAGTATTTTAGCTATAAAGCAGGAGATGGCTCTGTTTATAGACCAACCTGCCATTATGCTTACCGTCCTTGTAATGACACAGTTTTGAGCCTTCAAGAATATGCAGATA
This sequence comes from Candidatus Deianiraeaceae bacterium, assembly GCA_044347825.1. Taxonomy (GTDB): domain Bacteria; phylum Pseudomonadota; class Alphaproteobacteria; order Rickettsiales; family Deianiraeaceae; genus CAZFPN01. The sequence continues at coordinate 13,302 of JBIKUA010000001.1, forward strand.
AAAATTTTGAGAAGCATCCAAAACAGCTTATTTTAACTGATGAAATCGTAGATGGTGTTGATGAATTGGGAGTTCTTTTAATGGGAGGAGAAAAAGCTTACTGGTTTGGAAGTTTGTTAGATATACATGAAGCTAGGAAGTTAGCACCTTTTAACACGGCAACATCTCTTCAAATTACATCTGGTGTGCTTTCTGCTATTGTTTGGGCGATTAACAATCCTCAAAGAGGGATAGTTGAGGCGGAGGATATGGATTATAACGAGGTTTTGTCCGTTTCTAGTCAATATCTAGGTATGCTTGAAGGATTTTACACAGATTTCACACCACTAAAAAACAGGCAAAATTTATTTGAGGAAGATTTAGATAAAAGTTGTCCTTTTCAGTTTAAGAATTTTAGAGTTTAATTTAGGAAATTAGTTTTTAATAAAAACTAATAGGGTCAACATCTGTTTTAATTGTGATGGACTTAGGTAATTTTAGCCCATCTAAAACCTTTAAAATACGGTCTTGAAGATTAAAATATTTAGTGCTTAAAATTAAAATTCTAAATCTATATCTATTTCTCAAAAATGAAATGATTGGCACGGAAGGACCAAATAGAGAAAACCCCTCAAGTCCTTTAAATTCCTCTTCCAATGCTACGCTAAATTTTTTAGCAAATTCTAGAGTTTCTAACTTTTCATCACCCGCAACAACAAACGCTACTTGTTTAGAAAATGGGGGTAGTTTGAACTTTTTTCTTGCTTCTATTTCCAAATTATAAAATCCCGTTTTATCATAATTTACAATTGAAAATAAGACTTTATTCTTAGGGTCAAAAGTTTGAATATACACTTCACCATCCGCCCTTTCTCTCCCTGTTCTTCCTGCCACTTGATACAAAAGTTGAAAGGTCTTCTCAAAAGCACGAAAGTCCTCAATATTAAGGCCAAAATCAGCATCTAAAACTCCTACAAATCTTAAATTAGGGAAGTGATAACCTTTGGATACAACCTGTGTGCCTACTATAACTTTTGCCTCTCCACTTTCAATTTTTGCAATTACCTCACGGGTTTTAATAGGGGATGATAGTGTATCGCTTGTAAGTAAAACAACCTGATTTTTTGGTAAAATTTGACATAACTCCTCTTGTATTCTTTCCACTCCTGCACCCATAACCTTCATAGTGTCCTCTCCAGCACAGGCTTCACACATTTTTGGTTTTTCCCTCACATATCCGCAATGATGGCATTTTAATTTTCCTTCAACTCTATGTTCTGTTAAATGCACATCGCAAAATTTACACTTTATTCTTTCTCCACAACAAGAGCATAAGACTATTGGAGCATAACCTCTACGATTTAAAAAAAACATTGCCTGACCTCCTGAATTTACAACCTCCATCATTTTTGTTTTTAAGCTTGTAGATATAAACTGTGTTTTTGGCATTTTTTCTTGCTTCATATCAACTATCGTGATTTTTGGCATTTGTTTAACAAAAAAACGATTTTCCAGCTTTATTTCCGTATATTTACCATTTTGCGTATTATTGTAAGTTTCCACCGATGGAGTTGCAGAACCTAAAATAACAGGTATTTCAAAAATAAAACCCCTCATAACTGCCATATCCCTACCATTGTAAATTATAGTCTCTTCTTGCTTGTAAGAGCCGTCGTGTTCTTCATCTACAATTATGAGTTTTAAGTTTTTAAAAGGAAGAAAAATAGAGGACCGTGTTCCAATTATAACCTTTGCTTCACCGCTTACAATTTGCATAAAGCTTAAAGTTCGCTTTTTTTCAGAGACGCTGGAGTGCCATAAAATAGCATTAAAGCCAAATCTTTCTTTAAATCGGTTAAGTATAGCGGAAGAAAGAGCGATTTCTGGAAGAGTTAAAAGAACTTGCCCCCCCTTACTTATAACATCATTAATGAGATGGAAGTAGACTTCGGTTTTCCCGCTTCCTGTTTCTCCATTTAAAAGGAAGGTTTTAAAGCCTTTATTGAGATAATGTTTTATACTCTCAAAAGCTTCCACCTGAGTGCTTGAAAGTTTAGCAAGTTTAGTTGGGGGTGCAATTTTTTCTTCCGATTTAGTAAGCTCTAGCAAACCTTTTTTTGTAATTTTTGCAAGCTCAGAAGGGGGAATTTTAATTGAATTTAAAGCAATTTTAGAACCATTTTTTAAAGCTTCCCATAATTCTTTCCAAAGTTTTGATTTAAGTGAATTTTCACTTGCTTGAGAAGAAAGGGAAACATCAAATTCAACCTCTTCTTTTATTTCAGGTATGCGAAACTTAGAAAACGGAAAACATAACCTTAAAAACATGCCTACGCTACCAGAGTGATACTTACTTGCCGTTTGCACAAGTTTTATTAGTTTAGCACTAAAAATGCCTTTTAAAAGCACAAAATTAACCTCTTTTAAGGCAAATTCCGTTTTTTCTGGCACTTCTAAAACTTCCAAAACAACGCCATATGTTGCAATTTTACCAAATTGAATTGAGACAACGTCTCCTTCGGATACATCTTCAAAGCAAAGATAATCAAAAGTTTTAGAAAATGGCAACAGAGGAAGAATTTTCACTAGCATAAAACCTTAAAATCCAAAACGATTTTGAATTTCTATATAAATTTTATCCGCTACATCTTGCGAAGCATTTTCGCTTGCAGATTTTTGAGTGAAAAAGTCTGCTATTACATTCTCTCTTGCAGAAAGATAGTTTGTATAACTAGAAGCAGAGCCAGTAAATATAACTTTACCTGTTTCAAACTCCATTAATTTAAAACTAACATTAATTGTAAGCACAAAATTTGCAGTAATTGCATCACTTCCAAGCCCAGAACCTCCAATTGTCTCTTTTTTTTCAATCAAAAGCTTATAATTTGGATTAGATGAAGTTTCAAATTTATCTTCCAAAAATCTCTTTATAATAAATGCATTGTTATCCATTTTATTTGGTATAACAACAACATTTTTAATTTTATCTTCTCTTTTAACTTCTTCTAAATTACAAGCAAAAACAAGAAGGCAAAATATTATTAAAAGTTTCTTCATAATTTTAACATCTCATCAACTATTTTTTCTTGAATTCTAATTCCATAAAGTTCGTTTATCAGGCAAAATCCAGTTGGTGAAGTTACATTAATTTCTGTTATATTATCATCTATTACATCAATACCAACTAAAAATAGCCCCAATTCCTTAAACTTTAAAAAAAACTCCCTGCACATTTCCTTTTCTCTTTCCGTTAAAGTAGTTTGAAAGTACTTCCCTCCAACTGCAGTGTTAGAAATTGCATAATCTTCCGCCTGAACTCTGTTTAATGCACCTGCAAATTCTCCATTTATAAAGAGAATTCTTTTATCCCCCTTTCTCACATTTGGTAAATATTTTTGAGCTATAATTGGTAATCCGTTATAGCTTTCCTTTAAAACCCTAAAAGCATTAAAGAGGTTTTTATCATTTTTAGGAATATAAAACACTCCCATACCTCCGTGAGCGTAAAGAGGTTTTAGTATAATTTCATTATGCTTTTGCCAAAATTCTCTAACCTCTGCCTCACTATTTGTAATTATTGTTTCTGGCATAAATTTTGCAAAATCTAAAACAAATAGCTTTTCTGGGCAGTTTCTAACCGAAGTTGGGTTATTTAGTACTTTTGCCTTTTTAAGTCTTTCAAGTAAGTATGTTGTTGTTATATAATTCATATTAAATGGAGGGTCTTGCCTTAGAAATATAAAATTAAAGTCATCTAAGTTCTTCTTCTCCATTACGCCTTCCTCTTGCTCTCCTTCAAAGGCAAAACCCTCGGCGTAAATTTCACCATTTTCATACCTTAGAGTTTCAGGATAGTAAAACCAAACATCAAAGTCTCTTGCATAACATTCGTGCATAATTAGTAAAGATGTATCTGTTTTTGGTTTTAAAGTGGTTATTTTATCTATTTGAAAGGCAATTTTCATAATACTTTTGTTAAATTTATAATAATATAAAAGCAAATAAACTAAATGTCAAAAGTAAAATTACTTAACTTCCAAACTCTTAAAATTTGCCATATTTTTAAAATCTTGATACGCCTCGTCAAAAGAAGAACTCTCGGATAAAATCTTGCCAGCAATTTCTCGAAGACTTTTAGACCAGTCTAAAACATCTCCCTCTTTAACTAAAAACTCAATATTATATTTACTTTTTAATTCAGGTTTTTTCAAATTTAAAACAACTCCTTTAGTAAAAGGTATTATACCGCTAAAACAATATGATTTTACTTTAAAATCTGTATTTTTTACTAAATTAAAGTGGTTGAGTAAATCTAGATTAGGTATATTAATACCAAATTGCTTATTATACATTGGAATTGCTAAACCTCCCGCAGTTCTACCACCTATTTCAAGAAATACAAATTCATCATTAGGAGTGATAAAAAATTCAAGATGAGTAGCACCCGTTATGTATCCAAGAGCTGTTATTACATTTTTTGCCAATATTGAAGCTCTTTGAGAAATTTCACTTTCTCTTGGCAGAGGCACTGTAAGAAGGGTCTTACCTGATTTAAAATCTGCATTTGGATAAGAATATTCATTGCATACTTCAAATATAACATTACCATCGTTATAAATGCCGTCAATATGATAAAGCTTGCCAAAAATAAAGCTTTCACATTCAAAATCTTCTTTGCGTTTTATATACTTTATAGCACATTCAAAATCCTCCTCTGTTTTAATAATATTAACATCTTTGGATGCAAATTCACTTTTAGGCTTTAAAACAAAAGGTATACCAAATTCTTCTTGTAACTCATTAAAGCTATTAAAATCAGCTAATTCCCCAAACTTAGGAACTAAAACCCCAAATTCTTGTAATTTTTGCTTCATTTTTACTTTATCTCTAAGTAGAATTGCTGTATGTGGCTTTACGCCAATTATATTAAAATATTCTCGTAGTTCTGCAACATAAAGCATATTATCCTCCGAGATACAAATAAACCTAATATCTGATTTATTGTAAGATTGCAAAACTTTACCGAGTTCCTCTTTTATGTTAGAATAAGTTAAAATGCGTGTAAAAACATTTCCAAATTCTTTTTTAGTTAATTCAAATTCATCTTCATTTACAACCGCAATGAAGTGAAAGTTAGTCTCTTTTTTAAGAACATTAAAATCATATGTTTTTAGTTTAATAAATGTATTAAATAGAACTGCTATTTTTGTCATATAATTGATAAAAAATTAAAAATACTGCACTGCAAATTAAGCATATAATTAAACATAAAATCCAAAGTAAATTTGGGTTAATTTGGTAAAAAAAACTTCCAAATATAGGTGAAAAGAAAACACCTAAAGAAAATGAAGCTTGATAAATACCCATCGTCTTACCTTTTTTGTAAATACTTGTATTTAAAATATAAGGTAGCATAATTGGAAAGAGTATCATTTCTGAGAATGTCCAAAATGCACAAAGCAATACACCAATAAAAAAATTATCAACCAAAAAGGTAAGACCAATTCCAATTGCAAGCATTATAGAACCTATAAAACATCCAATTGATGGCTTTATTTTATCACAAACAAACCCTACAGGAATTTGAAATATTAAAATAAGAACGCCATGTATTGTAAATAGAAACGAAACTTCAAAGACTGTAAAATTTGCATAATCTTGAAGAAACATAACATAAGTTGTTTTATACTGCTCAAGAACCATAATTCCAAGCAATAACATCAAATTTAAGATGCAAAATATAAAAAAGCTTGAATGAGGTGGCTTAACTTCCCCTTCTTGTTGAGCTTTATGACATTTTATTTTTTTTAAAAACAAGGAAAGTATAAAATTTAAGAAAAAAACAAAACCAATTATAACAAAAGCAAACTGATGTTGTTTTTGAAACAAAAATCCAAAGACAACCGAGGAGACGCTAAATCCAAAATTTAAAACCACCCTCCTAAAGGAAAGAGCCGTTGACTTACTAACGCCTCCCATTCTTTCAAACATTAGTAAAATGGCAGAAGGTCTAAAACTACTATTAAAAAACCCAGCACAAAACATACATATTGCTATTGCGAAAGAGCTTTTAAAAAGTCCCAGTAAGGTTATAAAAATAGCATTTCCCATTATAGAAAAAGATACTATCCCTTTAGATGAAAAATAATCTACCATTTGCCCACCTATATAACCTCCTAAAAACCCCCCTACGCCAAATAAGGCTATAAAAAAACCGATTTCTTTTACATCAAATCCTATTTCTTTTAAAAACATCGTGATAAGTATGGGTAGCATACCTCCGCTAGCATTAAAGAAAATAAGGATTAGAACAAGCAAAAAACCTTTTGGTAATTTAGTAAATTCAGTCATCTTGAAACCATGGTTCATATATTCTGCCTCTAAGAACTTTTATGCGATAGAAGGATGATATGTCACGAGATACGAAAACTCTTTGAATCCATCTATCTGGTCTTCCATCTACCGAGTACTCTGGCGTAAAAGATTCTCTAGCATGCAAAGTATATTTGTTATTAAGTAAAAGCAATTTACCTGCCGTTAGCACTTCATAGCAAGCAAGTTCATTCACTTTATTGCGAAATTGCAATAAAGATTTACCCGCCTGTTCCGAAAGTGGCTTTACAACATCAGAATAAAATGCAAAAAAAACCCTCGGATTCTGCAAATTACCAGAAACCATAGGTACGGGCTTCATTATCAATTTATCTTTAGGAAGGTAGCTTCGCCATCTATATGGCACAGATATAGTAAAATTTTCTCCTCTCAATAATTTTATGTCCTCTTTTTCCATTAAACTCAATACTTTTCTAGCATCTACAAATTTTGTTTTAACAGGGTTGCCGTGATTTGAAGCAATTCCAAGTAATAAAAGAGCGGAAGGAGATAAATTATCATATTTAAAGAGAAAATTAAGAGCTGAATTTTCTATATGAAAATCAAGCTCGGACTCGGAGCCAAGCCCCGTATAATCATATTTTGTTTCTTTATAAGGTATAAGGTTATTTACCACACTATCACCTTCGGCTGAAATAGAATATGGTTCACCAATTACTGATGCAAAGGCTAAAATGATATTTTCTGAGATAAAATCTTTCTCAAATACTTCACCTTTGAATGGAATTTTTTCTACATTTGAAGAAGGTAAATTTTCCACAATTACAGCATATATCTCATTATTGTTAAGTAAATTTAGAGTATCAAGAACCCTATCAGGAAAGTTCTTGTAAGCTATTTTTCGCAAGCTTTGAATATAATTGGGGCTACCAATTGGATCATATTTCACATCAAGTAAAGCATTATACACTACATCTTTTTCACTTTCCGTCAGTATTATTTTACTAGAAAGCTCACTCATAAATAATAATAATTATTAGTGCGAAGGTATTATACTTATAAAAAATAATGCGTCAAGCTTTCCTTTTGAAAAATATAAAATTTTATTCTAAAATTACATTACAATCTATTTCCCATCTTATTAGAAGCAATATTATTTATTATTTTATTTTAATAAAAAGACTTACGATTTATTCAAATAAATGCTTCATTCTTTCTTCTTTAACCTTTAAATAACTCTCGTTATATTCATTAACCGCAAAGACAGTGCGTATTGTGGAGTGAACTTCTACACCTAATTTTTTTAAATCTTCCATTTTTTTTGGATTATTAGTGATAAGGGAAATTTCACTTATATTTAAAAATTTTAACATCTTAACCGCAGGGGAAAAATTTCTCTCATCGTCTTTAAATCCTACTGCCAAGTTGCTATCCACAGTATCAAGCCCTTCACATTGTTGCAAGCGATAAGCTTTTATTTTGTTTGCAAGACCTATTCCCCTACCTTCCTGCATTAAATAAAGAACATATCCTCCGTTAAAGCCTTCCGCATTTTCAATAAATTTAATACTTTCCTGAAGTTGATCCCTACAATCACATCTCAAAGAAGCAAGTAAATCACCTGTATAACAAGAAGAATGTATTCTTACAAGAGGGTATTTATCTTTTTCTGGCTCACCAATTTTAATTATGTAATGCTCTATAGCTAAAAGTGGAGTTCTAAAAACAAAAAACTCACAATTTTTTGCCATTTTTAGTTGAATTGGTGCCTTAGAAATAAATCGTAAATCGTAAATAAAATTTTTGCAAAATTCTTCCATTTCATCTATTAAAACCTCAACTAAATTTACATTTTCAAACTCATTTGGTAAAGCTGGAGTGCAAATTAATGTAGGTTCAAATTCGGCAATTTTTAACAAATTTATTATACCTTCCTCTTCTTTAGATTGAGGTGTGCTTGCATCTTGCAATTCCTTATTATGCTTTTTTGCCTCCTCTGTTGTAATAATTTTAAACGAAAGTTTACTTAATATCTCGGGGTTGATGGCTTCTTTTGCAAAGTAAAAATTTTTACTTGAAGTTTCAAAAGGTTTGTGTTTTAATATAGAAAATATAGGAAGTCCGTTTTTTAAATCAGAAATGGCTCTTATAATGTTTATATTTTTATAAAAAGACATGCAAAACACTAAAAATAATAATAAAAATATCATCCTTGCAAGCATTATATCTTTAATATTCTTATTACTTTGGCAATATTTCTACGAAATTCCAAGGCAACAAAAAATAGTAAGCTCGCAAGATAGTAAAGAGACTAAAGCGGAAATTTTAGAAAAGCAAGAGGAAAATACTAAGGCATTATCAAAATCTGCTACAAATGAAGAAAAATCAATTTTTATACCAACTGATTTAGCTTTATCCGCCTCCCCTGAAAGAGTAGAGTTTGAAAACAATAATATTAAGGGGTCTATAAACCCCATCGGTCTTAAACTTGATAATTTAACTTTAAAAAATTACAAAACCGAAGGTATGCCAACCACCCTTCTTTCTCCTAGCGAAACAAAAGAAGCTTATTTTATTCAATTTGGATTTAACTCAAGTGAAGATGGTATTAAAATGCCTAACAATAAGACAATTTGGAGCATTGGAAAAACAGGGGGCAATTCCTTTAAAGCAACATGGAAAAATGGACAAGGTTTAATTTTTTATCTGATTTTTGAGCTAGATGAGAACTATATGTTTAATGTATCTTCTAGTGTAATAAATGAAAAGCAAGAGGAAGTTCCTGTATCAACATTTGTGCGTATTTTAAGAACAGAGCCTACAAATCCTGAAGCAACCTTGATTTCTCACGAAGGTTTTGTTTATAATATAGGTAAGACATTTCACGAGTTAAAATATAGCAAAATGAAGGATAAAAAACGCCTTAACTACAACGGAGAAAAAGAGCTTTTTTGGGGTGGATTTACAGATAAATACTGGCTGACATCATTTTTTTATAACAACACTGTTTGCATTGATAATAAATGCTCTTTTGGTGCATCAGATGTTTCCGTAAATCATTTTAGAGAAAGCGGGCTAGATAGGTATCAAGTAGATTTTATTACAGAAGAAGTTAAGTTAAAACAAGGTCAATCTCTTGCCGTTCCTTTCAAGTTATTTGCAGGAGCAAAAGAGTTGAAGCTTTTGGATGAATATGCAAGTCAAGGATTTGATTTTAATGGTAAAAAATATCAATTTTCAAATTTTGATAAAACAGTTGATTTTGGAATTTTCTACTTTCTAACAAAGCCTATATTTTTGCTTATTACATTTTTGAATTCATTTTTTCATAATTTTTGTTTTTCTATAATTTTACTAACGATTATTGTTAAATTAATACTTTTCCCAATTGCTACAAAATCTTATATTTCAATGGGAAAAATGAAGTTACTTGCACCGCAAATAAAAAGTATTAGAGAGAACATAAAAGATAAAATGGAGCAAAACCGCAAAATTATGGAGCTTTATAAAGAAAAACAAGTAAATCCACTTTCTGGATGCTTACCAATTATGCTTCAAATACCTGTGTTTTTTGCCCTTTATAAGGTGCTTTACATATCTCTTGAAATGAGGGGGGCGGAGTTTATTTGGTGGATAAAAGACTTGAGTATGAAAGACCCTACATCAATGTTTAACCTATTTGGATTACTTCCATTTGATGTGCCAAGCTTTTTGCAAATAGGAGTTTTACCTATTTTGATGGGTGTTACAACCTACCTACAACAATCGCTTTCCCCTCGTTCAAATGACCCAACGCAGGATATGATAATAAAAACGATGCCTTTCTTTTTAATTTTCATTTTTGCGAGCTTTCCAGCAGGAATAGTGCTTTATTGGGTTGTGAATAATATTCTTTCAATTTCGCAACAGTTTTACATTGAAAAAGTAATCTTAAAGAAACATTTTTAACTTATACAGACTTTCAAAATGAAGTGATAAAAGAAAATGAGGATTATGATGGTGTTTTATTTTTAGGAGTTTCCCTTAATCAAATTTATATAAAGTATGATATACTTTTTGAAACCCTTCTAAAGGGGGAAGAGGTAGAGGGTTTAAGTGCGATTTTAGAGAAGTGAATTGCTTAGAGGGTAAAAATAATCAAGAATTAGCAATCGCAGGGCGGAGGTAGAAGGACTTTAAATGTTCTACGAGAAACAAGCTAATATAGTTATAAAGTTTTTGAATTCATCTTGATTTATTAGATATACTTTTCAGTTTTATAAAATAAATTTAATTAAAATGGAAATGAGGCAAGAAAATTTATCCATCATAAGTCATAATAGGGATGAAATAGAATTAAAAATTGAATATAAAGATTATTTAACTCCAGAACAACTATCTAACTTTTATGTTGCTCTTAATCAGATATTAACATTTCATAATATAAAGGATGTTGAGGTGAATGCAAAGGAAGGTAGCTTGATAACTATATTAAAAAAATTTGCTATCGCCTCTCTTCCTTTACTTTTGGGTAGTTTTAGTAATCCAGAACCTCAAAATTTAAAATTTACGGCAAAAATAGCAAATTCTTTCAATAACAATAATTTTATTAATTTTATTATAAACAAAACAACAATTTACAATGAAGATAATATAGCTCAAAAAAGTAAAGAGCTTGATGAAAAATTGAAAGAAGTTGACCTAATAGAAGAAGTTGAGATGCTTCAAATGAGAATTGCAGGAGGGGTGCAATTGGATAAAAAAACAAATAAAAAAGGTTGTGTTACGGAAAAAACAAAATGTGAATTTATAGCTGATTTTGATGATAGTAGATACAATCAAACGAAACCGCTTAAAATAATTATAGGTTATGAAGATATTGAAGAATATTTTGAAGAAATTCCAATAAAAGATGCTGACAAATACTACTTCATAGCAGATGGTAAGCTTACGAAAGATAGAGGTAAATATATTAAATTTGAAATCACAAAAA
>JBIKUA010000026.1:0-8035 GCA_044347825.1 Candidatus Deianiraeaceae bacterium
CAATAATTTTTACTATTTTTGCCGTATTGGTTTTAAAATCATCCTTAACTTGGAAAAATTGGATATTGTATATATTAAATGATATCTTTTTACTGCAAGCTTTTCAAAAATCTTATTTTTCGTTATTATTTAATGGCGGTTCTTGGTCAATTTCTGTTGAGGCGTTCTTTTATCTTTGCTTTCCTTTTATTATGGTTCACGAAAAATCTTTAAAAGGAAAATCTTTTTTAATTTTTGCATCTGTTTTTCTAATTTGTATAAACCTAAATACGCTTCTTTCAAATGATTCTCATCTTATAAGTTATCATTCTTATGCTAATCCAGTCTACAGGATAAGCGAATTTTTGATTGGTATTGCATTTTGCAAATTAAGAAATGAAAGTCAGTTAATAAAATTACCCTCTATTCTTAAAAATCCATTATTCATATTTTTTATTATTTTTTGCTTAACGGCCATTTCGCTTTCAAAAGCAAAATGGCAATATGGTGGATTGCAATTTTTCAATACCATTTTTTTTGGCTTATTAATTTTTGCTTTTGAAAATTCAAAAACGAAGTTTTTACAAAATAGATCTTTGGTTAAACTTGGTGATATTAGCTACTCATTTTTTCTATTTCAAGGTATTGCAATCTTTAGTTCAAGAGTAATTTTTCAAAACCCTTATTTTGCAAGTTTGAGTGCATTAATTTTGAATTTAATATTTGCCTTTACTGTCTATCATTTCTTTGAAGAGCCGTTAAGAAAGAAAATTATCAAAAATTGTATTAAAAAATAATTTCCATCACCCCCTTTAAAACTCCACAATTTAGAGTTATATTATAATTATAAACAATTAAATCTAGTATGGATAACTTCACAGAAAAGGCAACCTCCCTTATAAATGAGGCGGTTGTTATTGCATCTTCAATAGGACCTTAAGATACCACCGCTCTTGGGTGCTTTCTCTACTTTTTCTGTAAAACTTAATTCAGATGCCGGACTTGTTTTATTTACTGTATGATCAGTATTGCTCACTCTCTCACCAACTACATCAATTATATTTTGTAAATTTAGATTGTTTATACCATTAGATTTTTTATAATCATCTATTTTTGTGTTATAATTATTTAGCATTTTCATAATTTCATTCTTTTCGTTATCGTTAATTGTTCTCAAATTATGTTTTGTATGTTGATATACTTTTAACTTGCCAATATCAAAACCGTTATCTTGCAAAGCTGATATATCACAAAGTAATTTGAAATTTTTATCTAACATACTAGATAACGATGAACCTTCCTTCAAACCAATAAAAATATTTTTAATAGAATCTACAACATTCCCATTTGTTGGATAAAATGTTATTTCATTGTAAACTCCTGAAGGATTTTGTGAAATTTTATCATAATAATCCTTATCACTAAAACTGTAAGATCGGGAAATTCTTGAATAACCATTACTTGCCTCAAGTGCTGCACCAAAATAAGCTTGCTCTAACATATTTTTCATTTGTATTTTAATGTCTCTCTTTTTGTCATCACTTGTAACAGGAGAATTATATTCAATTGACAAATTTTCTAAAGGTCTAATGCAATTTTCCGCAATCCATTTATTGCGTTGAATAGACATATAAGATTGCTCTAGTGTTTTGAGAGCAGGCGAGATTTTATTTGTTGCAATTAGGTTGTTTATTTCATTTCTAACGATAGATTTTTGCCTTACTATATCATCTCCATTAAAAGGTTTACTAGAAGAATATTTTTTATCCTTAGTAGAATTGTTAAACAATTCAGTAATGTCATTTGCATCGTAAGTTAAATTTTTATTTATCAATAAATTCCCTAATTTATCTAAAGGTTGTAAGCCGTTATTTTCCGATAGAGCTTTTAATACTTCAGCTTTAAAAATATTTCTTACTAAATTAGGGTTTTTACTGATTATATAATCTACTACATTTTTAATTTTTGTAGTATAATTTGAACTCTTTTGAATGATGTTACGATTATCTGTGGCTTGATCTCTAACGGACATAGATACAATGGATATTTTGTTAGGATCAAATTCAATACCAAGTCCACCAGAAAATAAATCAATTTTATCTTCCGAAATGCATGATGCAGATATTATCTTACGAACTTCTCTAGGGTTGCGAGTGTTATATTCTGGTGTATGTTTATTAATTTCTGGAATTACATCCTTATATTGGAGTAAATCTTTTAAGGACATAATAGATATAATATGCAGATTGTCCTTACGCTGATTTTTTTCGTTTGTTTGCATATTTAGTTAAATTAGTTCAAAAGAATTATAGGCTAAAAATTGATAAATTACAAATATTTTTTTTAGATACCCCCTTTCAAAATCCACACTTTAGAGTTATATTATAATTATAAACAATTAAATCTAGTATGGATAACTTCACAGAAAAGGCAACCTCCCTTATAAATGAGGCGGTTGTGATTGCTTCTTCAAGAGGGCATCAACAAATTGGAGGGGAGCATTTAATGGAAGCGATGTTAAATGACACGGAAGGATTAATTAGGAATTTAATTGCAATAGCAGGTGGAAATGGAGATGTTTTAAAGGCAAAAAATACGGAATTGCTATCAAAAAAGCCTCAAGTAAGTGGGGAAGGTATGGGAAAGCCCTATCTTTCCTCCGAGCTTAACAAGGTGATTGCAGAAGCAGGAAATTTAATGAAGCAATTTGGGGACGCATTCATCACAACGGAAGTGCTATTTTATGGAATGATGTTTGTTTCCAGCCCACTTGCAGAGGCCATAAAAGCTTGCGGAATTTTAAGCCTTGCAAGCTTAAGGCAGGCGATAGAAAGCATAAGAGCGGGGAAATCTGCCCAAAGCAAAGAAGCGGAAAACACATATCAGGCACTAAAAAAGTTTGCGAGGAACTTAACTGATAGAGCAAAATCAGGCAAAATTGACCCTATCGTTGGAAGAGATGAGGAAATTCGCCGTGTTATTCAGGTTTTAGCAAGAAGAACGAAGAATAATCCCGTGCTTATAGGTGAGCCGGGGGTGGGGAAAACGGCAATTGCAGAAGGGCTTGCACTTAGAATTATTGCAAAAGATGTGCCAGAAACCTTAAAAGATAAGGAAGTCTACGAACTTGACATGGGTGCAATTGTTGCAGGCTCTAAGTATCGTGGTGAGTTTGAAGAACGCTTCAAGGCGGTGATAAACGAGGTGGAAAATAGCGATGGTAAAATCATTCTCTTCATAGATGAACTCCACATTTTAGTTGGGGCAGGGGCGACAAGCGGAAGTATGGACGCCTCAAATCTCCTAAAACCAGCACTAGCAAGGGGAACTATAAGATGTATGGGGGCAACAACCCTTGATGAATACAGGAAGTATATAGAAAAGGACCCAGCACTCGCAAGGAGATTTCAGGCCGTTTTTGTGGGGGAGCCAAGTGAGGAAGACGCAATTTCCATCTTAAGAGGCATTAAGGAAAAATACGAAATGCACCACGGAATTAGAATATCCGACCCTGCAATTATCTCCGCCGTGAAGCTCTCCGAGAAGTATATAACGGATAGATTTTTGCCAGATAAAGCAATTGATGTGATGGATGAGGCGGCGAGCCACATTAAAACTCAAATAGATTCAAAACCCGAGGCGATTGATAAACTTGATAGGCAAATTCTGCAACTAAAAATTGAGAGGGAGGCTTTGAGGAAGGAAAGCGATGATTTTAGCGTAAATAGACTTAAAGAGTTGGAAAATATACTAACGGAACTTGAGAAGGAAAACCTAGACTTAACCTCAAAATGGCAGGCAGAAAAAGGAGGAATTGCCAAAATCAACGAGCTAAAAAAGAAGATAGATGAGTTAAAGCAGGAGGCGTTAAAGGCTCAAAGGGAGGGCAACCTCGCAAAAGCAGGGGAAATAACCTACGACCTCATCCCTAAAGCTCAAAGCGAGTTGAAGCAATTGGAGGAAAACTCAACCGCAAACATCTTAAAAGAGGAGGTTTCACCTGATACAATCGCACTTGTTATCTCACGAATTACGGGCATTCCTGTGGATAAAATGATGGCAAGCGAGATGCAAAAATTAAGCCAAATTGAGGAGAAATTAAGGGAGCGAGTTGTGGGGCAGGATACCGCAATAAAAGCCGTTGCAAATGCCATAAAACGCTCACGAACAGGGTTAGCCGACCCTAACAAACCAACAGGTTCATTCTTATTTTTAGGCCCCACGGGTGTTGGAAAAACCGAAATTTGCAAAACTCTAGCAAGCTTTTTGTTTGATGATGAAAAGGCAATTCTCCGCCTTGATATGAGCGAATATATGGAAAAGCACGCCGTTTCCAAGTTAATTGGCTCCCCTCCAGGATATGTGGGCTATGAAGAGGGCGGAATTTTGACGGAAAGCGTGAGGCGTCGTCCTTATCAAATTGTGCTTTTTGACGAGGTGGAGAAGGCGCACCCTGATATATTCAACCTTCTACTTCAGGTTCTAGATGATGGAAGGCTGACGGATAGCCACGGAAGAACCGTGAACTTCACAAACACGATTATAATTATGACATCAAACCTCGGGGCTTCTCATATTTCAAGTAAAGATGGAAACGACGCTCAAAAGATAATGAATGCGGTGCAGAGCTTTTTTAAGCCAGAATTCATTAATAGGATTGATGAAATCGTCATTTTCAACCGCCTTCGTCTTGAAAACATGCTTGGAATTACGGAAATTCAACTTAAGAGGCTTGAAAAGAGGCTGGAGGCGAACAAAATTGAGGTTAATTTTGATATATCTGCTAAGGAATACCTTGCAAATAAGGGCTTTGATGAGGTTTTTGGGGCGAGACCGCTAAAAAGAGTAATTCAAAGTGAGGTGGAGAACTTCCTTGCAAATCAGATGATAGCGGGCAAAATTGCTCCAAATAGCAAGATAGTAATAACTGCTAAGGAAGGCGAGGGCTTGAAATTTGCATTGCGGAAGTAGGGAAATAGAATTTGAAAAATACTTGACATTTTTAGTTTTCTTTATTAAATATAAGTATATTAGCATGGCTTTTATTATTGTATGAAAAACTTCATTTTTCTTAGGAATTTTACCAAAAACCTTTCCCTTATTAAAAAAACTACAAAGTAAGGTTATTTGTTTAGCAAAGAAATGGCTAAAGAGGGAGTTTTAATTACAAACCTAACTTCAACATTCTCTATACCTTTAAACAATACAGATAATTCATGGGAAATAAAATTCAAATTCTCATATAATATATTTAAAAATAAAAATAATAATTTTTTGTGAAAATACAAATTATTTTACATTTTATTATAAGCAAAAGAAAGCTTTGTATTTTAAGCTTAAGCTGTGTTAAGGAAGTTTCCCAACCAAGCTTGCTCTAATAAGCTAAGGCAGGAATTCTATTAGAAAAGTTGAAGTAACTTTAAAATGTTAATCAAAATCTCTAATATATTTATTATTTTTAACAACATAATATTATATATTAAGCTTAAGTGCTATATGATTTTCTTATATAAGTCACATAATCCTTTCATTATCCGTCATATAAGAAGATTAGCCATCAAGTCTACCTCAATTTAACCGCATATCTTTTGCTTTATACCTATCAGTTTTATATATAACATTTCCACACAACACCCTTGACAAATCCTCAAAATTCCATCATCATTTATTAGAATTATTTTTATTTTTATGTGCGTTGTGTGTGCGATGATGACAGTTTCCGTTAGCCTTACCCCAGTTGATGATGCTAAGCTTTCTTCCTTAAATCAAGAAAATCCGCAGGAAATTACCGTTTCGCAAATTGAAAAAGCCCAGCAAGAGCAAGAACTTGAACTTTTAGCATTAATTGGGGAGTAATTATATTCCAAAAATATTGCTAAAAAATCAAAAAAAGCTTGACGAATAAAAAAATTTACTTAACTTTAGAACTGGTGAGTATTTCAGCTGAGATATTTATTGGTTGCCTCATCTTGACTTTGTGGTGAAAGTTCAAGGTGAGGTCAATAATTCTAAAAAGCTTTACAGTAAAATTATTTAGAAGAGGTTTTAACGCTCCCAACCTCCTTTACTCTTATCCTTATCATTATCACTACCACGCTTTAAAATGCTTTCTTGCGCCTTTTCAAATTTATCTTTTATCGCACTAAAACTTGGAAGGTCTATTTTTGGAGCAATCTCGGATAGATTAGTGCCAGCTATACCATCACCTATTTCGGCAATTGCACCTATAATACCATTCTTATTTTGTTTATTCTCTGCCATAAATTACACAATAAATTATTATTTAATAATATTCCAAAATTTTTAAAATAGCAAGTTTTTTATTTAATTTGTGCTTGACATTGAAAATTTATAATAATAACTATTATCATTATTAATTTTTTCTTTATGATAAAAATCGCTCTCGTTGGGCTTGCTAATGTTGGCAAAACTACATTCTTAAACACGCTTACGGGGAGCAATCTCAAAACGGCAAATTTTGCAGGTAGCACAACATCAAAAAAAGAAATAGCAACATTTCATAAAGGAAAAACAATTGTTTTTTACGACTTACCCGGTTTCAACTCGCTTAACATAAAAGAAAACGAGCTTGCAAAAAACACAATTCAAATTTTAAAAGAGGGCAAATTTGATGCAATTCTTCACATTGCAAACTCTGAATTTCCTTACTTTTCTACACTTTTAGATAGAGAATTAAAGGAAGAAGTAAGTGCAAAAGTGATAACAGCAATTAACTTTCCTTCCTTTGCTTTAAATCCTCAAAAGTCTGCGGTAGGTTTTGAAAAGGCAATTCTCTTTTCCGCTCTTTCAAAGCAAAATTGCGAGGCAGTTTTGGATGCAGTGTTAGAGGAGTTAAGCGGGGAAGCCTTTAAACCCCTAAACCTACTTAAATTTACAAGCCAAATCAACCCCATAAGAATTACTAAATTAATTGATAGGTTTGCACTTTCAAAAATCTTTGGTTTGCCATTCTTTTTTATAATAATGTTTGCTATTTTTTGGCTTTCCTTCGTTTTAGGGAAGGTAATTGGAGATTTTTTTGTTGGGTTTTTTGACCTCGGGATAGAGCAAATTGAGGCACTTGCCTTCTTGCCAGATTTCATTAAAGCCATAGTAAAATCAGTGCTTATTGGGGTTGGAACGGTGGTTGGATTTATGCCTACAATCATAATTTGCACAACATTAATTAGCATGCTGGAGCAAACGGGGTATATAACGAGGATATGCTTTTTGATGGATAAATTCTTTGAAAAATTCGGGCTTGGAGGAAAATCCCTCATTCCATTAATCGTGGGAGCTGGATGCTCTATAACCGCTTATATGTCTGCAAGAATGATAAACAATCCACGAGAAAAATTCCTCACAATGGTTATTGTCGGCTTCATTCCCTGCACTGCAAAGCTTGCTGTTTTTATGCTATTTTGCCTTGCTTTATTTGGTGAAAACGCTCCAGTTGCACTTTTCATAATTTATATATCAGGCTTTTTAGTTGGGCTTTTATGTGCGAAGTTGCTAGGGAGCTTTATTGCAAGTGGTGAAATTCAAAAAACGAAGATAGAAATATTTAACTATCGCCTTCCAATTTTTAAAAATGTGCTTAGAACTGGGCTTTCTAGGACGGGTGATTATTTGAAGAATGCCTCAGGTTTTATTGCAATTTTTTCTGCCATTATATCATTTTTAGGAATGTTAGGCTTTGAAGGTTTTAAACCAGTAATTCTAGATGAAAATGATTTTGCAAATAGCGTTATAGGTGTTATAGGAAAGGCTCTAGTTCCTCTTTTTTACCTGATGGATTTTGATTTTAGAATGATAATTTCCTTAATAACAGGGCTTGTGGCAAAGGAGATGGCGGTTGCGACGCTTGCGGTTTTATATGCCTCCACTACCGAAGGTTTAACTCAAATTATACAAAGTGAAATAGGCTTGAGGCACGCAGTTAGCTATCTCGTGTTTATGTTTTTTTATTTACCTTGCGTTTCTGCAACGCTTAGCTTTCACAGAGAGTCTGGAAGTTTAAAAAAAACACTCTTCTTAATAACCTTCACTTTTGGGC
>JBIKUA010000027.1:0-7829 GCA_044347825.1 Candidatus Deianiraeaceae bacterium
AAAATACCAATTGCGTCAACAATTCCAATATTTTTCATTTCCCCTGTTGCTTTGGAAAATACAGGATAATTAAAGCTCATTTCTTTTCCGTTTGCCCCAAAACGCATAATCATTTTTTGAGGATTATCCATTGGATGCATAGTAACAAAAATCTCTCCTTTAGAGCTTACAGCTAGATTTCCCGGCCTTACATTTGTTTGAACGACAGTTTCAAAATTCGTGCTTGCAAAAGCATTTAGCGTTAATGCTAGAGGAAGTAAAAAGATAGTTTTTTTCATAAATAGTTGATTAATTAACTCAAGTTTTTGATAAAATAGTTTATTTAAAAAATCAAGTATTTTTTATTATTTTTGTGAAATTTTAGAAAGCCTCTCATGTTCTACATTTGCATTTAGCATAACTGCATATTCTTCAATTCTTAGGAAGGTTCTTTCTTTTATGCTATCAAAAATATAATGCACAAATAAGGCAAAAATACCCACCACAAGCCCATATGCAGTTGTGAACATTGCTTTTTTTATTCCAGCAGATATAACTGCGGGGCTAACTGCGGTTTTAACCCCTGAAATTGAGGAGAATACATCAATCATACCAAGCACCGTGCCAAGAAGCCCAAGCATAGTGGCAAGCCCTGCGATGAATTTAAGCAAATTTAAGCCAAAATCAAGGGAGCGGTAGATGTGTTCTAGCTCAATTTCTACTAAATCTTCACGAAAAACCTTTGGATACATCTTATTTTGAACGATTACATCTTCAACAGAAGTTGCCACCTTTTTAAACCTAAAAACAAAAAGGTGGAAGAGAATTCTTTCAATTGTAATAACCGAAACAACGGAAATTGCAAGAAATAAAGGTAAGGCTAAAACGCCAAGGGAGGTGAAAAAATCCTTTAAAAATAACAAAAAACCCACAATTGAAAATAAATATTTAACCAAATTTAAATGTATTATTTTTTGATGTCAAGCAAATGATTGAAAAAATTTAAAAAATAATGCTTTACAAAATTGAATGCAAAATTATATTTAAGTGAAAATTATTTTATAAAATGGGGGGATTTTTTTGTAAGGAAATTGCTATAAGTAAAAAGAGGTTTATTTGGATTTTAAGCCTTTATTTAACATTACTTAGCCTGCCTTTTATGGTGAAGAATTTGGATGTAAAAACGGGGATTTTAGCGGTTTTTCTTGGATTTTTTTTAAACATCATCACGCTTTCTCTCTTTCGCTTTAGCAAGTTAGCCTTGAAGATTTGGGCTGGATTTGTGCTACTTTCCTCATCTATCGCACTTTTTTTTGTAATGACAGATGGCGTTGTATTTTCACGATATTTAATAAAGAGCGTTTTTGTTGCAAGTGGAGATGAAATTGCCTCCAACTTTCACCCTAAAATCTTTTTATATCTTTTTTTATTTGGAATTTTACCTTGTTTTTTTGTCTTCAAAGTGAGGTTTATCAATGTTAAACAGGCTGTTTTTTCAAAGCTATCTCCTATTTTTATTCTTGCTATTTTTGCTTTATCCTACTCGTTTTTTCAAAAAGAATTTGTTTTAGTTGTAATTAAACACAGAGCAAATATTATGGGGTATGATAACACGGAAACCGTTATAGAAGCTGGGCTTTCCTCCCTTGTGCATAAATTTTTGAAGAGGAGTTTTGAAATAAAGCCTTTAACTGAAATTGCCGACTTCAAGCTTGAAAAAACTGAAAAAATCAATGTAATTTTGATAATAGGGGAAAGTGCAAGAGCGGATAGATTTAGCCTTTTAGGATACGAAAAAAACACAAATCCGAGGCTTGAAAAGGTAAAAAATCTGTATGTAAATTCTGCTCTTGCCTGTGCGGGAATTACCCTAAAATCCGTGCCTTGCATGCTCTCCCCCGTTCCTTCTGATGATTTCTCCTTGCCTCCAAAAAAAGGCTTCGTGATTGATGTCTTCAACAAACTTGGATTTCACTCCGTTTTATACTCTACAAACGATATTAGAAGCACGGATGTTGTAATTGATAATATCCACAAAAGTTTTAAGGAATACTACGATTTGAGGTATCAATTTGATGAGGTTGTTTTGCCAAAATTGAAGCAGTTTTTAGGGAGGGAACAAAGCCATTTGATAGTGCTTCACAGTGCTGGTAGCCACTTTCAATATTACGATAGATACCCGCAGAATTTTGATGTATTTACGCCTTCTTGCAAGGAAAGTGTGTATGGTTGCTCTCGTGAAGCGATTGATAATGTGTATGACAACACGATTGTTTATACGGATTTTGTGATAAGTGAAATTATTGCTAAATTTAAAAATGAAAATACGATACTTTTTTATGTGGCAGACCACGGGGAAAGCTTAGGTGAATTTGGCATTTATAAGCACGGAATTCCAATTTCTTTTGCACCCGACGCTCAAAAATATGTGCCATTTTTTGTTTGGGTATCCGATAGTTACATAAAGCAAAATCCAGAAAAAGCTAAGGCTCTACTAGAGAGAACAAGGGAGGAGAAAATAAGCCACGATTACCTGTTTTCCAGCCTTTTAGACTGTGCAAATATTTCATCTGAAATGGTGGATAAATCCTTGAGTTTGTGCGGTAAAAATTAATCAAATCCAAGGTTAGAATACTTATTTCTTGTAATAAAGCTCATTACTTTAGCAAAAACCTCCTTCGCCCCTTCGCCCTTCACAATAACATGGCGGTTGCCTGCCTCTATTTCAAAAAGCTCCTTTCGCGCTGAAGGAAGGTTTTTATAAATCATCAAGCCAGATGTAGGGGAGACGGTTCTATCGCCCATTCCTTGAATTACAAGAGTTGGTATGTTGATAGATTTTAGCTTTTCTTGTGCTAGATTTATTGTTCTTTTTAACTCGTTTAATGCAGAAAAATAATTTTTGTTGTAGTTTGTATCGGGGTTTTCTGGCTTTGTTAGGACATAATCTTTTTTATTGAACGATTTTAAAATTGAGGAAAGCTCGCTCATCGCTCCTGCAAGATAAAAACGAAAATCTGCAATTTTAAGGGGGGAGGAGATGGTGATAAGCCCGCCATAATTGAACCTTTCCGCATTTATAACTCCGAGTAGACCTCCCATGGAAAATCCGCATACAAACACCTGCTTGCAAACTCTAGAAAGTGCCTCAAAGCCAAGTGCGTGGGAAAGAAGCCAATCTTCCATTTTGTATTTTTGCATCTCCTCCGCTGTTGTGCCATGCCCTTTTAAACGCAAGGAATAGCTTGTAAATCCGTGCTTAACCGCCCCTTCGTGAAGCTGTGCCATCTCCATTGGAGAAGCCTTAAATCCGTGGCAAAAAAGCACGCCAATTTCTCCCTCTAAATTAAGCCGTGGAGTGCCAACTTCCAAGGGTTTTGCCCCTATTCCTGAACTTTTCTGCTCTTTTAAATAATCCTGCTCTAAAAGTTTAAAAAGCAATAAACCGTTTTCTTTTCTTAAAATTTCTTCAGTCTTAAGCACCGTTTTTTCAAGCATTTTCACAAATTGTTTAAAGTAAAAAACTTCGTTTAGAAGAATGGAAAAGATGTTTTTTAGACGGACTTCATTTTCTGGATGCTTTTCCAAAAACCTCTCCTTATCTATTGTAAAAACATTGGAGGAAAGTTTATTGGAGGAAAGTTTGCCAAGCCCTTTTAATTCCATCTCTTTCATCGCTTCGTTTAGCATTTCAAAATCATCTTTCAAAAGTAGTGGAGCAATTCTAAATTCTGCTATACTGGTTGCAAATTGAAGCTTTGGCTTTTGCGTTATTGCTGTTGCAATCATATTAAATAGAACCTCTTTTAGAGCTTCCACCTTAATTTCAAGAATGCCCGCACTTACAAAGCAAAAAATGGAAAATGCGAAGAAGTGGTCAAAAGTCAAGGGAGTGTTGATGTAAATTGAGTGCATTATCCTGTTTGTTAGGGGGTATCGGAGATATTCTAGTTTTGCGTTTTCTGTGAGCAATTTAACGCTATCTAGCTGTTTTTTTACCTCTATTGGCTGGTGAAATTGAATGGAAATTGTGGAAAACGCAAGCAAGCTGGACTCAAAAAACATCTCCTCCTTAATGCTGTGTGGAATTTGAGAAAATCTAAAAAAACTTTTAATAAGGAGGTAGAGCTTGCTTCTTTTTGCGTGCATTGGGCGGTAGCTAATTGTGATGGGGCAAATTTGTATTTCTCCCTTGTTTTCCGCCCTTATTTCCGCCTTCATTGCAAGCACGGAGGCACCCGTTCTAGCACTTGTTTTTAGCATTTTATACTTTTTAAAAAAGTATGGTTTGGATGTAAAAATCTTTTTATCTTTCATCATTTTTCCCTCGGGATAAATTATCCAGTTGTGAGTGTTGTTTATAAGGTCATTTATTATTATTTCATCTCGGTTTTTATCATCTGTTGAAACAACTTTTACGCTTCTTAAATACTCCCCTAATTTACCAAAGAATAAGTCTTTATACGCTAGGCTTCTTGTGTATTTTAAGTTTGGAATTTTGCTTAAGATATAAGGCAAAACGAAGGTTTCAAAACGGGTGAAGTGGTTGGCACAAAAGAGAATTGGTTTATCTTTTGGAATGTTCTCCTCGCCTTTAATTTCAAACTCAATACTTAAGACTTTTTCAAGTATTTTAAGCAAAAATCCTGTGAGACGAATGTTGTCTTTTTTCATATTTCTACTTTAGATTGTAATATAGACTACTCTATTTTTTGCTTTCTTGCAAGGGTTTTTTAGAGACTTTTAAAACTTTAGCTTGCAAGCATTAAGTCCTCCAATTGCTTTACAGAATGCGGATTAACTAATGTGGAAACATCTCCGTAGTTTAAATCTTGCTTTATCATCTGTTTTAGAATTCTTCGCATAATTTTACCTGAACGAGTTTTTGGCAAATCTGCAACTAAAAAGATTTTATCTGGCTTTGCAATTGCCCCAATTTTTGTTTTAATTAGCTCTTTTATTTCATCTTTTGCAAAATCTAATTTGATGGCATCTTCCCTTAAAATTGCAAAAACGGCAATTCCTTCCCCCTTTATATTATGAGGAAAGCCAATAACAGCAGATTCTAAAACACTTCCGTGTGTGTTGACTATATTTTCTATCTCCGCCGTTCCAAAACGATGCCCCGAAACATTAATCACATCGTCCACCCTGCCCGTTATTCTAAAAATGCCGTCCCTCGTTTTAAACGCACCATCACCAGAAAAATAATATCCTTGAAATTTATCAAAGTATGTTTCTTTGTATTTCGCTTCATCTCCCCATATTCCTCTTGCCATGCTAGGGTGCGGATATTTCAGGCATAAGTTGCCCACTTCCCCCTCATTTTGCACTTCACTACCATCTTCTGCTAGTAAAATAGGGAGGATAGAAGGGAGCGGTTTGCCCGCAAAAGTTGGGGGAGATTGAGTGCTTTCTGCGGTATCTGAAATCATAATGCTTCCTGTTTCTGTTTGCCACCAAGTATCCACAATTTTGCACCTGCCTTTGCCTATATTTTTGTGATACCAAAGCCACGCTTCTTCGTTTATTGGCTCCCCCACGGAGCCTAAAACTCGCAAACTTTCCATTTTAAAGGCTTGCGTGTGGGCTTCCCCCTGCTTCATTAGGCTTCTAATAGCCGTTGGAGCGGTGTAAAGAATGCTTACTTTGTGCTTTTCCACTATTTCCCACAATCTTGAAGGGGTTGGAAAGGTAGGCACGCCTTCGTATATAACCGTTGTTGCCCCGTTAAGCAATGCTCCGTAAATGTTGTAAGTATGCCCTGTTATCCAGCCTATATCCGCCGTGCAGAAAAATACATCGCCCTCTTTAAAGCCAAAAACGGTTTTAAACGATTGATAGGCACAAACTAAATAGCCTCCAATGGTGTGATATATCCCCTTTGGCTTACTTGTGGAGCCTGATGTGTAAAGTATGAACAGACCATCTTCCGCATTTGTTTCCTCGTAATTTATTGGAGCATATTCTTTTTTTACTTCCTCCTCCCACGATAAAATGTTGAGATAGTTATCTGGCAAATTTTGAGGCGATTTTGTAAGGACAATTGCAGTTTTAAGGCAAGGAGAATACTGGCTTGCAAGGCTTACTGCTTCAAATAAATTGATTGTTTTTTCGCCTCTTTTTAGGGTTTCTGCCGTGATAATTATTTTAGCACCTGCGTCGTTTATTCTTTCTGCAAGGGCATTGGCGGAAAACCCAGCAAAAACAACAATGTGAATGGCACCAATGTAAGTGCAGGCTAGTAAGGAAATTACCGTTTCCGCTATCATTGGCATATAAATGCAAACTCTATCGCCTTTTTGAACCCCTGCATTTTTTAAAACACAGGCAAATTTTTGAACTTCGCTGTAAAGCTCTTGATATGTGATTTTTCTGCCTTCTTCCTCGGGGGAGTTTGGCTCAAAAATGATGGCAATTTTGTGAGGATTGTTCTTTGCATTTTCTTCAAGGCAATTCCTGATAACGCTTATTTTACCGTCGTAAAACCATTTGATTTTTCCTTCTGTAAAGTTGTAATCTAAAACTTTTTTAAAGGGTTCTTGCCATTTAAGTTCTAGTGCTTTACCTTGCCAGAAGCTTTCAAACGCTGTTAGCTCTTCGTTTATTATTGCGTCAACTTTAGCCATAGTGCTTATATTAATTGATGAGAAGAGTTAAAGTGAAAAGATGTAAAAATCAATTAAAATTTTAAATTTTTTAAGGGGCGGGGGGAGTGTTTGAGGAGGTGCTATTTTGGGTTTGATTTGATGTATTTTGCGGGGTTTGTTTTGATTTATATTTTGAGATGCATTTTAAGATGTATTTTGCTAAATGTTTTGCTAAACAGTCCCCTACTCTTTGAAAGTAAAATGGAAGGATAATAGCAATTAAGCAAATAACAAAAACCCATTTTGAAATAAATACTGATAGAATAAAAAGCCCGATTAATGTGCCAAAAACTAATGTAGGATTAATTTTTAACAGTCTAGAGAGTGCCTTCTCTAGTTTATTGTAGGAATTGCCTAAATAATCACGATGGTGCCACCTAATAACCGCCTCGTTTAGGGTGTAATGTGCTATATTATCCTTAATTTCATATTTTTTAATTATACAATTCTGTTTTAATGTCTTTAACTGTCCTTTTATATTACTTTCAAATATAATCTTACCATTTTCATCCCTAGGGTAGGATTTAACATGTTCTGAAACTGCCTTTTCATGGCTAGATTTCTTTCCTGCATTGATTTTAGAAATTTCAATTTCCACAAAATAATCTTCACTTAGAATATCATACGTATCCCCCGGATTGATTTTTGAACCTGCTTGTCTAAATTTTATTACTCTTTCTTCTCCTTTTTCATATGATGCGTTAAGTAAGTTAATTTGAACAATTCTACCAAGAAGAGATCTACGCTCAATAACGTCTCGATAATCATATGTCATTGTTGATGTTTGTTCGTTATATTGCTTTTTTAATTGAAATAAAATATAGGAACATATTGCACTATGTGGTGACATATTTATTATTTTTACTACCTCCCCTTTATCATTTTGTTTTTCCTCTTCTTTATATTCTTTAGTAAATCGTTTATAGAAGTCGTGCCTTATAGAGACGTCAGCTGTTCTCGCTTCAGGGTTAAACTTCAAAGCATAATCCACAAAAACACGAATAAAGGGCAGGTTTATAGCTCTTCTTTCCATCTCAAAAAACTTCCACGCAAAGCTCACACTAAAGGAAGTTAGCACAACTGCTATCAAAAAAAGCGTCAAGTTAAAGCTGTTATCTATATAAAACCTCCCCTTCAAAAAAAGAAAGTAAAAGGCAAAACAAATAGAAAGCACAGGCGGAAAAATCCTCCTATATTCAA
>JBIKUA010000028.1:0-7828 GCA_044347825.1 Candidatus Deianiraeaceae bacterium
ATTAGGTATTATTTCCTTGATTGTAGTGCAAATTTTTGTGCCAGATGATAAAAAATCTAAAAACGATTTAAGTATAAACATACTTAGGGCTTTTATACCTGTTTTTAAAAATAGAGATGCAATGATTTACTCCTTTGCGTTATGCCTTTCCGCTGGTTGCTACTTCACAATTGTTGGGCTTGCACCATTATTTTATATTGAAACATTAAAAGTTTCTCTAATTGAATTTGGTCTATACCAGAGCGTTCCGGGTTTTTCCTTTGCTGTGCTTTATTTAATAAGCGGTTTTGTTTTAAAAGTTCTAGGTAAATTAACTTATAGAATTTCCATCTTCTTTATTGTGATGTTTATTTTATCAAATCTTGCACTTATATTAGGAAAATTCGTTCACCCCATCACAGTTTCGTTAACAATGTTGTTTTATGCACTTGGAATGATATTCTTTTGGAATTTAATGTTTGGGCTTGCACTTTCATCCGATAGTGTTAATTCAGGCAAAATTTCTGCAATTTTTAACACATTAAGATGGATTTTAGCTTCAATTGGCATTGGATTTGCAAGCCACTTTTATAGTGGGACATATCTATCAATTGGATTAACCGCTCTTGTGTTATTTACATCTGCGTTAACATTAATGATTGTGGCTTATAAGAAGGATAGTAAGCTTAGAGAAGCTGTAAATTAAGTATACCCCTTTTGTGAGGATATATTTAATTTGTTTTTTTTATATCTTTTGTAGTTTTCTCTGATGCAGGTTGTTGTTGAACTTGTCCATCTTGTTTCATTTTTTAACATCTTTCCCCTGCTTAGGACTTTTTTGTTTGTCCATTTTTTTAACATCTTTCCCCTGCTTAGGACTTTTTTGTTTGTCCATTTTTTTACCATCTTTCGCCTGCGTATCAGCTTTTACCATTTTTTGTTCCTCCATTTTTTTATCATCATGCTTCTTGTGATTATGTGCAAAAGAAACATTAAATAATAATGTTGAAGAAAGGCAAAGAATTGCCAAATTTATGGTTTTTAAAGACATAATAAATATAAAAAAGTTTTTTCCAATAAATAGCTAAACTATAAATTATAATTTACAAGCTTTTTTATAAAAATTATTTAGAATTGTTAGTAGGATTTTGAGTAGTAAAATTTAGAACTTTTTACTTGTTTTTAATGCTACTATATTTTGAGTTTCCCCTTTTATATTACCCACATTTTCTGTGTGAATTAAAGCTAATTTTATGCTTGAATATTGTGTTGCTTTATTTGCAAAGCTTAATTCAAAGTTTTGCTCTATGGCATTACCTTTTAAGCTAAACTGATTATAATTTTGCCCATTAAACGCCTGTGCTTTACCATAATGCGTTGCAAGACCTGTGGAGTAGTTAAATGCAAGAGTGCCTCTCACTCCTTCGTATCCTAAGCTAGCATTCAAGTTTGAAGAATGAATATTGGAGAAATTCTGCAATAGGCTGTCTTTTTCTTCATTTACAAATGAAAGCCCATAGTTAAAGCCAAACGCACCGAACATGCCAGAAGCAAGTTTATGTTTTGCTTCAAGCCCAATAAATGCTGTTGTTGTTCCTTCAACCTTCATTCCTCCTGCAAAACTTGAGCCAAAAATTGAAGCTTTTTCCTCCATTACACCAAAGTTAAATTTTGCAATAGAGTTGTTTTTTTTCACTTCACCTTCAATCATACCTAAATAAATTCCTTCCCCTTTACCTGTAAAGATGTTTTCTTTTTCATTAAATCCAAAAACTGCATTTAGGTTAAAATTATTGCCAGTAAAGTTAAAGGATGTTGCCTTCAAGTTTGAACCTGCTTCAAAAATATCAACAAAGCTAGAGTAAGTTTGTCTAAATCCGTTATTTTTTGAAATTAGGCTAAATCCATCAGCTAAAGAAGTGTTTGTAATTGCATTTAAATTGCTACCTTTTGCAATTAAACCAATGTTAAAATTAGATGTTATTGGTGCTACAAAGCTAACATCTGAGGTTAATGCTGTTTTATCTTGCTCACCCTCCAAAAGGGCTTTAAAATCAGTTAAGTTTTTTAATATTTCATTTTTTTCTTTCTTCTGGGATGCCACAAAACCAAATTTAACTGTCCCTAAATTAAAGCTTGCATTTTCGGTGTTTGTTTTACTTAATGCAAAGTTTTCAATTGCATTTGCTTTAAGAGATTGCGATAAGCTACTTCTATTTGTAATATTTATAGACATTACATCATCCTTTTTGTCGCCCTCATACACACTTCCTAAGGAAACTGCAACTTTATCTAAACCAGAATTTGAGAAAGCATTTCCAAACATTGAAGAAGTTGAGGCTTTTGTTGTAAAAACATTATGTTTTGTATTTTTTACAGTTGTTTTATCAAGAGCGTCAAAGGATATTATTCCATTTCCAAAAATGTTAGATGCAATTACCTGACCATTATACTCATAAATTGTAGATTCTCCTGTTTGCTCTTTTCCGTTATTGTCAATAAAAATATAAGGTTTTTTAATAATTTTAAATTTTGATTGATCTTTAATTTCAACGCCATTCATATAAAGAGCGTTACTGCCATTTGTGTTACATGCACCATTGCAAACCATAACATCATTTTCGGTAATAAATTGAGCTAAAAATTCTGGGCGTTGTTGATAAATACTTTCCAAAGCAGACACTTTTTCTGTGTTTGTTAAATTACTCCAATTAATTTCTGCACCAGTAAATTGATTTTTAATTTTACCACTGTTTTTATCTGCATATTCATTGAAATATGCTATTATTTTGTTTTGAAAAGTTGTCTGCTTATTTAGTGCACCAATTAAATGATTGCCAGATACTTGATAAAATTTACCAGTTTGATATACTGGATTAAACTGAAAGCTCTCTACAACATCAGTAGCATATTTTTTAATTGTATAGTTTTCTTTTAATAATTTAATTGCTTTTCTTTCGTCGCCTACACCTTGGGCAATAATATTTATAGCAGATGCAAGAATTACATTTGCAAACCTACCTTCTGAGATTTTAAATTGTGAGTTGCCTGTCGTGAGTTGTGAGTTGTTTGTTGTGAGGCTATTTGAAACCATTCCAAAATCTTTCTTTATTGCTACAGAAAATGCATAATCTCTTAATGTCCCTGGTAGTACAGATTTTTTATCAGGTGAGTAGACATAATCTCCCTTTGAATCTGTACTTCCGTTGCTAAAAACTGGTATAGAAAGTGCAATACTATTTTGATTTGCGTTTATATTATGATTTAATTGTAACATTTGAACCATATTACCAGTTAACAATCCATCTGTTGAAACAAAACTATTATTACCAGTTTTATCAAATACTCCATATGAAAGATGCATATTTGGGGTTTCATACTCTGTAACAAAAGTATTTGAATAATTTGAGTTGGTTGAATATTTTGTTAGTGTGCCTGTAGGCATTACTACAACTCTATCTGACTTGGATAAAAATGCATTCAAATTAGAAGCTATACTTGCGATATTATTATTAGTAATTGTTGCTTGAGCGGATGTACTACTTAAATTAGTCCCACTTGAAGAAGTCCATTTATAAGTTTCTGACCTTCTTAATCCATCCATAAAATCATAGACTATAGTGCGATTTCCGTTTTGATTTGCATACTGTATAGCTGTGGTAACATTAGCTATATCAAAATTTTCTTTTACTTGACTTTCGGCAATATAAACGGAAACTGGAGGCAGAATTGAAGAAACTCCAGTGTAAATTGGTGTAGCACTATTAGTTTGAGTTTCTGCATCAAATGGTGTGGCAAAAAAAGCAAAAGTAGCATTTGAACTTCCTCCATAATAAGTAGATGTATCACTAAAATTATTACTACAGCTACCATTAATACATTGAAATACAGAATTCGAAGCCTGAGCAAAAAGGCTTTTTTGAACTCTATGACCTATAAAAGCAATTGAGCGTTGTTTAGATTTATCCTGATTTAAAAGCCCGTAAGTTATCATTTTATCTAAACCTTTATAATACTTTGGGTTAAATTGCCCATCCCCCTCTTTTATCAAAGTATGATAATGAGTTGAGCGCCTTACACTTTCTAATTTTTCTTGAAATTTATCTTTTTCGTCAGGCTTTATTATTATAGGACCCACTATAATTGTAGGCTTTTCTCCATCACCTTCTTTGTTTGATGTAGCACAAGAGGCAATTAATCCAAGTATGCCAATAAAAAATAATTTTATAAAATTAGTCATTTTTTTTATTAATTTTCCTATTCTAGGATAATAAAAAATTGAATGAAAAGCAAGATATTTTTAAAAGCTTTTTTAGTGCAATTAAATTAACCCCCCTTTTTTATAAAATTTCACGCCTTTTTATTTGATATTTTAGTTAAATTCCTTGCTCTATTGAAACCCTCATTATTTCAACCTCCTCTTTAAATTTTTTACTTTCAAGCATTTCTTTTTCAACTGCTTTTATAGAGTGTATAACTGTTGAGTGAGTTCTTTTAAAGCATTTACCAAGCTCTATGTAACTTGATGTAGTAAGTTTGCTTGCAAGATAAATTCCAATTTGCCTTGCTTTTAAAATAGATTTAACTCTTTTTTTAGAATTCAACTCCTCAAAAGATATCCCAAAATGAGATGCAACTTTTGTTTGAATTTCCGTCACTGAGAATTTTTTTAATTCTCTGTGAGGGAATATATCAGTTGTTACGAATTTTACTGTTTCGGGGTCAATTTCGTGATTAAGAATTTGGCTATGTAGAACCATTCTACCCATTGCTCCTTCAAGTTCTCTTATATTGGTTTGAATTTTTGTGGCAAGAATTTTAAGAACAGAATCAGAAATTTTGTAGGCAGATTTTTCTGTTTTAAATTTTAGAATTTTGTATCTAAATTCTTCGCTTGGGTTTTCTATTTTAATAAGCTGTGCAGATTTTATAAAATCTTTTACATCCTGACATTCAATAGGTAAGCTAGAAGGCAAACCTGAAGAGCAAAATATCACAAAACCACCATCAGATATTATTGAGTAGGCAACTCGCTTGATTTCATCCATCGTTTTTTTCTTCGTTGCAACAAAATGGATATCATCTATTATTAGTAACTTTGTTCCCAAAAATGAATTAATAAATTCAACAGTTTCATTCTTTTTTACAGCTGTTTGAAAGTTAAATAAAAACCTTTCCGCAGTTGTGTATATAGTTTTTAAACCACTAGCTTGAACTGTATGTGCAATTGCCTGCGCAAGGTGAGTTTTTCCATTTCCTATTCCACCTGATATAAAAAAATGTTTTGAAAGCTGGAAGACATTTTCGCTGGAATGCGTAACTAATTCAGCAAGATGGCGTGCAAAACCAATTGCAAGTTTGTTATCTGAGCTTTCAAGAAGGTTCTGAAATGTGAATTTTTTTTCCAAAAATATTCCTACATTAAAAAAAGGTTTTTCTTCTACTGAGTTTCTCTCAAAAGAATTGTGTAATATTTTTAAAGGAGATACCTCTTCTATATTTTCCGATACTAAAATTTCAAACTTTTTTAATCTTTTTTTGAAGTGTTTTGTGAAAGATTTTTCAAGTATTCTTTCAAATTTTGTTTGATAGTGTAAGAATATACAGTTTTTAATTTTCTCGTTTTTAACGGTTAAAAGCAAGATGTTACCATCGTAAGATTTAAAGCAAAGCGTACTAAACCAAGCAAAAAAGACACTTTCTCCTAGTGACTGCTTTATGCTATCTTCTAGCAATTTCATAAATTCGCTGAAAGATGGCGAATCGTCGAAATCAAAAAGTAAACCTGTTTGCATAACATTTAAAAACATATATACACCAAACGAGCCATGCCCAAACAATAGCATACAAACTCGGGTTTTAATTTTAGAAATAATATTTTTTAAAATGCAAGCACTTTTTATAAAAATTATTTCTTTTTTAACACTTGACAAAGCAATTAAGCATTTATCTAGTCAATTTTTACAGAATGTTCCGTTTTATTCCAATAAAATGGCTTAGTAAAAAATTGCCAAAATGCAAGCAAAGATGCTACTGAATGAAGTAAAAAATAAAAAGGCATCCATTTTTCTGCTCCTTGAGTTTTGTCAAATTTTTCTTTTTTAGCTATTAATATAAACATTATTATATATAATAAAATACAAGCAAAATTAAAAAAGAATAATGGATATAATGAAAATACCATTTCTTTTAAGAAATAAGTAAAAATAATTATAAAAGGTAGTAAAAAAAAGGAGAAAAAGGAGAAGCCAACAAGTAAAAAAAGCCCAACGCTATGTTTTAGATTTTTTGGGTAAAATATGTGAGAGAGGAAAGTTTGTAAATAACCTTTCATCCATCTTTGCCTTTGAAATATCCAAGTTTTAACTTTAAAAGGTGCTTCTTCCAGTGTGTAACTTTTAACTATGATGGTTTTTAAATCTTTACTTGCAAGCCTCACTCCAAGCTCTGCATCTTCCGTTACATTGTAAGCATCCCACCCACCAATTTTAATGAGAGTTTTGGTTTTAAAGTGGTTACTTGTTCCTCCAAGAGGTATTAACAACCCAAGTTTTTGAACCACTGGCAAAAATGCGTTAAACCATGCTAAATACTCTAAAGAAAAACATTTAGAAAGCAAGTTAATTTTAGAGTTATAAAAATTTAGTAAAAACTGTACTGAACCTATACTTTCTCCATATTTCTCAAATTCAGATAACGCTTCAAGAAGTTGGTTTTTATTTGGCTTATCTTCAGCATCATACACTACAATGAATTCTCCTTTTGCTTTATAAAGCCCATAATTGCAGGCGTTTGGTTTTGTTTTTGGGGGCAGCGGGGGAACAATTAAAATATCAAAATTATGATTTATTTTGGAGAGATTAGCTTGAGTGTTTAAATCATCTTCTTCAATTAAAAATTTTACATCTAGCTTTTCTTTTGGGTAATTAATCTCTGATATATTTTTAACGAGGTTTTTCAAAGTTTCAAATTTTTCTTTATAACAAGGTAGGAGAATTGTATAAATTGGTAAATTTCTTTTAAGTTCAAAATTTTTTACGATACTATCAGTTTTGAAATATGTGATAAAAAGTAGAATTTTAAAGCTAAAATTTATAGCAAATATTAAATTTGCCACCAAAACGAAATAAAAACAAAATATGGGGAAGTTGTATATTGCACTTAAAAATAATGCAATTAATAAAATAATCAAGAAGCAAGAGCCTTTTCTTGACTTGCTTAAAGGTATGTCTGACATTATAACATAAATCGTTTTTCCATTTCTTTGGCTAAATTTTCAAGCCCTGAATTGTAAGTAAAATCAACTAATTCCAATCTTTCACTTCTATTTACTGGATATTGCATATACCTTTCTAGTAAGATTTGTACAATTTTAATTTGCCTTTGATAAATTGCATATTGCATCACTAAAATACCGTTGTTATCACGAACCCTTATGTTGACACCCTTAACACATAAAGCTTTTGTTGCGTCTATATTATTAGAATAGACGGCTAATTGTATAGGACAAATATTATTATTATTGCAAATATTAGGATTAGCATTTTGAGAAAGTAAGAATAGGAAAATTTCTAAATTTCCATTCCTAAGTGCAGTTAGTAAAAGCGTGTTACCGAATGCATCGGTCTGATTAATATTAAAAGTTTTATCTTGCTTTGAAGCTTTAAATAACTCATAAAATTTATCATGACCTTTCTCGGATTTAGCGATATCAAATAGTTCCTTTATAGCATTGTAGGTTTTTAATTTAGGTATGTGATCATTATCTTTATTTGTTTTGTCGTTATAAAGATAGGCATATGCAATGAATTTAGTATCTTTAGTATAAATTGCATCATAAAAAAATGGG
>JBIKUA010000029.1:0-7679 GCA_044347825.1 Candidatus Deianiraeaceae bacterium
CTCTCGGATAGTGAAACTTTAAGTTTAAAAATTCCAAATTTTTCAATAAACAAACCCCACTCCCAAACAAGAATAACAATTAATAAAAATATACTGAATTTGAAAAATAAACTTGAATTTGAAATGACGGAAAAAAATGTGAGCGACATATATTTTAATTTAATTTCTTCTTACAAAAATTATGTGAATTTTCTTTTTTTGTTTTGAAGACATCCTTAGATGTTTTAATTTCAAGAATAATAGTCCTGATAGCTTCTAAGAAATAAAGCTTATCAGGGAATAGTTCAAGTTTTTTTATTTGTTTTTTTATTTTTTCTCTATAATTGGCATTCATTTTTTGGTCTTATTATCAAATTTTTTCAACTCTTTTTTTAACTTGGACTTTTGCCTTACTTTTTGCACTAGAGAGACTAGAGTTACTGCCTTTAATACCGCTTTTAATTTGGACTTTTTTTGCGGAGATACTGGCTTCTGCTCTAATGACTGACTTTTTTGCTGAACCTTGTTTGTTATTTGTGGTTTTAACTCCTGCTTTTTCGCCTGAGGCTTTGATTTTACTGCTACTTTCTCCTCTTTTTTTGATGCCTTCTGAAGCTTTGATTCCTGAGGTTTTGGAGATGGTTGAGCTTTTACTGGCGATGGTTTTTTTAGTACTTTGCTTTTTTGTGGCGCTTGCGCTACCTCTTCCAGCTTCGGTTTTTGTGCTGACTTTACCGTTTTTTTTGGTGCCGTTTTTAACAATAGAGAGTTTTGCGGTTTTGAGGTCTTTTCCACTTTTTTCTCTGGTTGTTTTACTGGAGCTTCTTTTTTCTGTTTTGGTGTTGTCATTTTTGTTAATTTTAGTTTCTTGTTTTTTTACCTCTTTTGAAGGTGAATTTTTAACTTTTGATGGCTTTTCATTAGGTAAAAAGTCAGCATAGCTAAAACTGTCTAGTTTGGCAGTTTTTTTTGGCAAAACAGGGGTTTTGTTTTGCGAAGCAGTAGACTTCTGTTTTTTGAGAGAAGAGTTAGAACTCAATCTCTTGGGTTTTACACTCATAGAAACCATTAAGTTATAAGAAAAGTGGATATATATTTTTTTATCTGTCAAGCACTTTTTACAAAATATTAATAAATCTTTTTAATAAATCTAATTCTTGCGAACTTAATCTATTAATTTGTGCTTTCTTAAATGCTTCATCACTGCTTTAAATATTTGCGGGTTGAATGAAATTCTTACAAAATATTTATCAAGCCTATTTGAAGATTGATAAGGATTATGCCCTATAACTTCTGTGAAAAAAATATTTACATCTCTTGCATCATTTTGCTTTATCAAGTCTTCAACTTTAATTTGAAATTGTGTAGCATAAAACAACTCCTTAATTATCTTCATTTTTTCACCATCTTTTATAAGCCTAGTTAGTAAAGTGTTGAGTTCTTTTTCATTAGTTTTTTTCCACCCTTGGCAATGCAAGCTATATTTGTCTGTTAATTTAATTAGATTAGTTGTTGGAAAGTGAAAATTAAAAAGGCAAAATTTGTAATCTTCCCTACCACCA
The DNA here is from genome assembly GCA_044347825.1 of Candidatus Deianiraeaceae bacterium. GTDB lineage: Bacteria > Pseudomonadota > Alphaproteobacteria > Rickettsiales > Deianiraeaceae > CAZFPN01. Next base: position 1,542 of record JBIKUA010000029.1, read on the forward strand.
TTAAGCAAAATTTCATCAAAACGAAAGTACTCAAATAAAGTTTCACTATAAGAACTATATATAGGCTTCGCCTCAAGCTCTTTTAAAAATCTTCTCACATCTTCATCTTGCAACACTTTTTTATATTCTTCTGGAAGTGTTATGCTTAATTTTGTGCCTTCAAGTTTTGCAAATGGAAGGGTAATTTTGTTGTAAATTATATCTCCTTTTTTTGAAATCCACTTTCCGATAGATTTAGCTAAGCTTCCAATAAACTCGGTAAAGGAGAGGTTTTCTAGTAAAATGCCAGATAATTGTGCAGGGATAAGATAGAATATTAAAAATAGATAGTTTTTGCTTACAAATAGCTCTTTATAAGAATTTGCAAGATACATATTATTTGGAATATGCCACCCTATTAAACCATTTTGAAGGTTGTGATAGGAATAGAAACTCCACAATAGAATAAGCGAAAGGCTTGCAAAAAACCCAATTTTTGGTCTTGCAAAAAAATGTTTTTCAATGAAGGGTAAAAACTCATCTTTCATAAATCAACTATCCTCTTTATAAACCCTCCCCCTATCATTTTTGTGCCGTTGTAAAACACCGCCGCCTGCCCCGGAGCTAAGCTTTTTGTTGCCTCCTTCATAATGGCTATTCCGTTTTTTATATCAAGCTCACAAGGAATTAAGCCTCCTGAAGAGCGAACCTTGGCGGTTAAATTTGCAAAATCTATTTCGCTTTCGTCCTTCACGGTTAGGTTAAACTCCTCAATTTCGCAGGTTGTTCTAAAGAGGCAGTCCTCCGTTCCAACAAAAATTTTGTTTGCCTTTGCGTCAATTTTCACCACATAAAGAGGCACTTGGCTAGGCACAGAAATTCGCCTTCTTTGCCCTATTGTGTAGTTTATTATGCCATCGTGCTTGCCTAAAACATTGCCCGTTTTTACATCAATAATATCTCCTGATTTAAAAATGTCATCCCCCTTAATTTTTTTCACCACACTCGCATAATCCCCATTTGGCACAAAGCAAATATCCTGACTATCTGGCTTTTCCGCCAAACTAAGCCCGAACTTTCTTGCTAATTCCCTCGTTTGCTCCTTGGTAAAGCTTCCTAGCGGAAACTCCAAAAACTTAATTTGCTCGTAAGTGGTTTGAAAGAGAAAGTAACTTTGATCTTTTTTTTCGTCCGCTCCTGCGTGGAGTTCGTTGCCTACTTTTCTTACATAATGCCCCGTAGCAAGAAAATCTGCCCCTAATTTTTTTGCAATTTCATACAAATCACGAAATTTCACGGTTTGATTGCATCTCACACAAGGCACGGGAGTGAAGCCTTCTATATAACTTTGAGCGAAGTTATCCATCACTTCCTTCTTAAAGACGCTTTCATAATTGAGTGTGTAGTGCTTTATGCCTAGCTTTTCTGCTACTTTTTGGGCATCTACTATATCTTTTGATGCACAGCAGGTTTTGGAGTTTGAATTTACTGCCTCGCCGTAGTCGTAAAGTTGTAGAGTTACGCCTATAACTTCGTATCCTTGTTCCTTTAAAAGCCCTGCAACAACGGAAGAATCCACCCCACCAGACATTGCAACAACCACCCTTTTAGCCATTTGTGAAAAATAATTATTGAGAGATTTATAAAACAATTTTTTGCGTGAGGCAAGAGAAATTTTATTTATATAGATGATGTAATTGATTTACAATTTATTTAATACATCATTTCTTACTATAATTTTGAATGATTGCTTAATTATATCTTGCTTGATTTTGCTTCAATCATTATTAGAAAATACTATATTTTTCTTTAAATAAGTAAAATGAATATCTTTTTTATAAATCAAGAAAAGCCTAATTATTTAAATAATTTATATCAATAAATAATCCTTAATTTAAAACCGCATTTCACTCTTATAGATTTATAAATAAAAACTTGCTTTTAATAAAAATTAATCTTATATCTCTTTAACGAATTTATTATGAAGATTTTTTATGTTTAATATAATAACACAAGAATTGGAATTTGCAGGAAAAAAGCTAGTGCTAGAGTATGGAAAGCTAGCAAGGCAAGCAGATTCCGCAGTTATGGTCTCTTACGGAAAGACAAAAATTTTATGCACTGTTGTTTATCAAAAAGGCACGGAAGTTGTTAATGACTTCTTCCCTTTAACCGTTGCTTATATGGAAAGATATCACGCCGTGGGTAAAATTCCGGGAGGTTTTGTTAAAAGAGAAACTAAGCCAAATGAGGGGGAAATTTTAATATCAAGGCTGATAGATAGAACTATACGTCCGCTTTTTGATGAACACTTTTTAAATGAGGTTCAAGTTGCATGCACCGTATTTTCCTACGAAGCAGACACAACTCCTGAATTTATTGCCTTAATTGGTGCGGTTGCAACCCTTAGAACAACTCAAATTCCATTTTATGAAACAGTAGCAGGGGTAAAACTTGGCTATGTAAATGGAGAGTTTGTTGCAAATCCTTCCGCTAGCTTTATGAGAAAGTCCAAACTAGATATGTTTGTTTCTTCAACTAAGAAATCTGTTTTGATGGTGGAAAGTGAAGCTCACGAATTAACAGAAGATGAAATGATGAAAGCGGTTGAATTTGCAATGGAGCAAAATGCAAAATTAATTGATTTTATTGATGAATTTGCAGGAAAGGTGAACGGATTTAAAGGAATAAACCCTCTTGAATTACCAGTTCATGAAACAACTGAAATTGAGGAAAAGATGTCTTCTCACTTTGCAGAAAGGGTATCTAACGCCTTTGAATTAATGGCAAAAAGAGAAAGAAGAGAGGAGCTTGATGTAATTAAAGCTGAAGTAAAAGCAATGTTCTTGAATGAAAATTCTGAGCCTAAAGAAGTTAAAAAAATTGAAAAGCTTTTTAAAGAGTTAGAAAAAAAAGTTGTAAGAAAAAAAATCGTTTTTGAAAATAAAAGAATTGACGGAAGAACTAAAACTGATATTCGCCCAATTATGGCGGAAGTTTCTCCACTACCTATCGCTCACGGTTCCGCACTTTTTACAAGAGGGGAAACGCAGGCTTTAGTTTCAATTACTCTTGGTAATGAGAAGGATGAGCAGATGGTTGATACTATGGCTTCTGGTCTTGAATACGATAGATTTACTCTTCATTACAACTTCCCTGGGTTTTCTGTAGGTGAAGTAGCAAGATTTGGAGCTCCCGGAAGGAGAGAAATAGGTCATGGTAATCTAGCTAAAAAAGCTCTTCGTCCAATGCTTCCTTCAAAAGAGGAGTATCCTTTTGCAATTCGTGCGGTTTCTGATATTTTAGAAAGCAATGGTTCATCTTCAATGGCAACTGTTTGTGGAGTTTCCCTTGGCCTACTTTCTGCTGGAGTTCCTATGAAAAAGCTAGTGTCAGGTATAGCGATGGGTCTTGTAAAGGAGGAAGAAAACTTCACTGTTCTTTCTGATATTTTAGGAGATGAAGATGCACTTGGTGATATGGATTTTAAAGTAGCAGGAACAGAAGATGGAATAACTGCACTTCAAATGGATATTAAAATTCGTGGCATAACTCCAGAAATTTTGCGAGAAGCTATAGAGCAAGCAAAAGCTGGCAGGGCTCACATTATGGCAAAAATGAAGGAAGGTATTTCTATTGCTCCAAAACCTGAACCAAAGGCTACTCCAAAAATGAAGGTTATAACAGTGCCTGAAGCTTCAATTAAACTTATCATAGGTCAAGGAGGTTCTGTTATTAAAGATTTATGTGCAAGAACAGGGGCAAATATAGATATAGCAAAACAAGGTGGCGTTGTTAAAGTTTCTGCCCTTGATGATGAAAGCGTTGAATTGGCGGTTAAGTTAATTGATAGTATCGTAAACCCTCCAAAAGAAGAGCGTCCACCTCTTGATGAAGGAATGATTTACGCTGGAATTGTTAAAAAAATACTTGACGGATACCTACTTGTAAGGCTTGATAATGGGGCAAATGGGTATGTGTATGGGTATGATATATCTTACAGTAGATTTGAAAGAATTGAGGATGTTTTCCGTGTTGGAGAAAAGGTAAAAGCAAAAGTTCTTTCTGCAAAAGAAGATAGTGAAGTTAAATTAAGCTTGAAATTTGTAGACCAAGAAACAGGAAAAGATATATCAAAATTATACGCAAAAGAAAATAATAACGCTTAAATTATGTCTATTTTTGGCAAGATAAAGACCATTTTTAAAAAAAAATCTTTACTTCCAGAGGAAGTGATAGCACATTTTGAAGAAGCGTTAATTAATGCTGATGCAAGTTTTAGCATTGTAAGTAAAATAGTTAATCCAGAGCTTTCAAAATTAAAAACTGCAGATGAAGTGAAAGAAAAAATTTCCTCCTCAATGCTTTCAATACTAAAACCAAAAGAAAAATTATTAAAAATTGAAGAAACTCCTTTTATAATTTTTATTGCTGGTGTGAATGGGAGCGGAAAAACAACAACAATTGGAAAGTTAGCACATAAATTTGTAAATGAAGGAAAGAAGGTTTTGGTTGGTGCTTGCGATACTTTTAGGGTTGCAGCGACCGAACAGCTTGATTTTTGGGTAAGGCAGGCAGGTGCTAGTATTGAAAAACAAATTAAAGAAGGGGAGGATCCTTCCGCTGTTTGTTATAGAAGCGTTAAAAGAGCAATGGAGGAAAAATTTGATGTTCTTATAATTGACACTTCAGGAAGGCTTCATTCAAATAAAGCATTGATGGATGAGCTTGCGAAAATGCAGTCCGTTATTCGCAAAATTAATAATAATAAACCAGATGTTAGCCTGCTTGTAATAGATGGAAGTGCGGGGCAAAATGCTGTATCTCAAGGTAGAGAATTTGCAAAATATATCAAGTTAGATGGGCTTTGCATTACAAAACTTGACAGTTCTTCAAAAGGAGGAGCTGTGCTTTCAATTGCAAACGAGCTTGATTTGGGAATTTATTTAGTAGGAGTTGGTGAGGGCATCAACGATTTAACTCCTTTCCACGCAGAAGAATTTGTGAAAAATATTTTTGAAGATTGATATGATTGTAATAAATGGTAAAAAGTGTAAAAGAATATTGTATAAAATATCTGGTGAATGCTTAATGGGAGAGCAAATACATGGTTACGATGTTGGGGTAATGCGTGAAATAGCAAGTGATATTAGTTTTGCTATGTCTCTCGGGCTTGAAATTTGCCTTGTTGTTGGTGGTGGAAATATATATAGAGGTGCCTTTGGTGAAAAAATGGGAATGGATAGGTCGGTAGCGGATTATATGGGAATGATGGCAACAATAATGAATGCAATTGCCCTGCAAAACATCTTGGAGCAAGAGGGCATTCCAGCTAGGGTGCAGTCTGCTATTCCAATAACTGCCGTTTGTGAGCCTTATATCAGGAGAAGAGCCATAAGGCATGTTGAAAAGGGTAGAGTTGTTATTTTTGCAGCGGGAACGGGAAATCCATTTTTTACAACGGATACAAGTGCAACTCTTCGTAGCTTAGAAATGGGGTGCGACCTTATGTTAAAAGGCACAAGTGTAGATGGCATATACTCTGCTGACCCAAAGGTGGAAAAAGAAGCCACAAGATTTGATAAAATATCTCATAAGGAATTGATTGAAAGAAATTTAAAAGTTATGGATATTACCGCTGTTTCTATGGCAAGGGATAGAAAAATGCCAATTATTGTGTTTTCCATAAAACAAGAAAAGGCATTGCAAAAAGTGCTTTCTGGAGAATGTAAATACACAATTATTGAATGAATAAATAATTAAAAATTCTTAAAACCTGTTAATATTTCTTTCACCAAAGTTCTCACTCTTAAAATGTAATTTGCGCGCTCAAATTGAGATATAGCTCCTCTAGCATCTAAGATATTTAAAGTAGCAGATGCCTTAAGTGCGGCTTCAAAAGCGGGATAAAATAGACTTTCCTTGCAAAGTTTAAGTGCCTCTTCCTCAAATTCAGAAAAATTCTTTATCAAATTTTCTGCATTTGCAAAGTTTTTATAATAATTTGAAAATTGAATTTCTCTTTCCTTAAAAACATCTCCATATTTCACACCAGATTTGTTCCATTCTATATCAAAAATACTATCCTTATTTTGAATATACATTGCAAGCCTTTCAATTCCGTAGGTTATCTCGCAAGGAATAACATCAAGCTCTATT
>JBIKUA010000030.1:0-7526 GCA_044347825.1 Candidatus Deianiraeaceae bacterium
TCTTTTCATTTTAACGCCGAACTTGCCTTTAAACAAGCACTTGAAACGGGTGCTAAAGAAGTTTTTGCAACATCAAAGGAGGGGTATGAAAGCTTTAAAAAGCTTGATAATTCAAATAAAATTAACCTGCATTTTGGGGAAGAAGCCCTTATAGATGCTTGCAAAAATGAAGAAGTTGATGTAATTCTTCTTGCAATTGTTGGGGTTCGTGGTCTCAAATTTGCTTTAAACTCCATCTCTTACTCTAAAAACAGAATTCTCGCAATTGCCAACAAGGAGGCGATAATTTGCGGAAATCATCTTTTGCAGGATAAATTAAAAAATAGTAAAACATCTATAATTCCCGTGGATTCTGAACATAACAGTCTTTTTAGATTGCTTTCCAACTTTAAGCGTGAAGAAGTTGCAAATATTTTTATTACTGCGTCTGGAGGGCCGTTTTTTGGGTCTAAATTTGAGAGCTTAACTGATGTATCAATTCAAGATGTTGTGAGGCATCCAATTTGGAATATGGGGGCAAAAATCTCGGTAGATTCTGCAACTATGGCAAATAAAGGGCTAGAACTTTTAGAGGCTTGCAAATTGTTTGAAATTGAAGAAAGCAAAATTGACGCTTTTGTTTGCAAGGGCAGTCTGCTTCATGCGGGAGTGAATTTAAACGACGGTTCTTCCCTCTGGTTTCTCTCAAAACCTGATATGAAAAACCATATTTCTCATGCGATTTTAGGGGGAAGTATTGAGAGCTTACAAATCCCACAAATCTCTCCATTAGAAATTTCAAAATTAACTTTTGAGGAATTAAAAAAAGACGAATTTCCAATATTTTTTATAGCAAGAGAAGTGGCAAAAAATGGAGATTTATGCGAAACAATTTCTTTTAATATTCTCAACGAAGTTGCAGTTGCAAAATTTTTGGCAGGCAAGATAAAATACACAGAAATTCTAAAAATAATTGAGAAAAATATAGGATACAATCCTTCTAACCACAAATTTTTAAACATATCGGAGATTAACGAATATTGCTTGCAATTATCTAGCCAATTTGCTTAAATAAATTTTTCTTGCATTAAAGGAAAAAGTATTATAAAAGTTTAAAAACTTATTGATAAAATTAGATGAGCTATTTATGGAATGTGCATCAACGAGAAAGCCTTACTTTTCAAAGTGGAAAAGGGGTTTTTTTGATTACTAAAAATTCGCTTTTGCAGAAGCGTCGTTATTTAGATTTTAACGCTGGAGGCGCTGTAAATAGCCTTGGATACGGCAATAAAGGCTTGATAAAAGCATTGAAGAGGCAAGCTGGCAAAATATGGCATTTATCTAATTATTACGAAAACAGGTTAGCAGAAAAATTAGCCACCAATCTTTGCAAACTTGCAGGTTTGAAAAAAGCGTTTTTTGTTAATTCAGGGTCAGAGGGCGTTGAATTTGCGTTAAAAGTTGCAAGACGCTTTTTTTACTCTAAAGGGGAGGGTAGGTATGAAATTATAAGCCTAAAACGAGGCTATCATGGCAGAACTATGGGTGCTTTATCTGCTTCTGCAAACCCTAAATATCGTGAAGGTTTTGAGCCTTTATGCGAAGGATTTATTCATGTAAATGAAAATTTAGCTGAAATTGAAGCTCAAATTTCAAGCAAAACCTGTGCAATTATTTTAGAGCCTGTTCAAGGCGCGGAAGGAATGCATTTTTTAGGGTGGGATTTTTTAAAAGAAGTGAGAAAGCTATGCGATAAGCACGGTATTTTACTGATTTTAGATGAAATTCAAACTGGTATAGGCAGGTTAGGCTCCTTTTTTGCATTTGAAAAAGCAGGAATAAAGCCAGATATTCTAATTCTTGCAAAGGGAATTGCGGGTGGATTTCCCTTAGGTGCCGTGCTTTCCTCTGATGAAATTGCAAATTCATTGCCAATTGGAGGCCACGGAGGCACATTTGGAGGAAATTTACTAGGAGTTTCCGTCGCTCTTGAAACTATTTCTCAAATATCAAAACCACCGTTTTTAGAAAATGTTATAACCTCTTCTGCAATGCTTGAGTTTTGTTTGCAAGAAGTAAAGCACGACTTTCCTCATATTGTTGATGAAGTTAGAGGATTTGGTTTAATGCGTGGGTTAAAAATCAATAATAATATAGATGTTAAAAATTTAATTGCAACGCTATCTCGCCAAGAAGAACTTTTATGCGGAACGGCGTCAGGAAATGTGCTTCGCATCACTCCTCCGTTAATTATTACACCAGAGGAAGTAAAGGAAGGTATGACAAGATTAAAACGCTTGTTTTCTAAAATTAAATAAACATAAAAATTCAATCATTCAATTTTCTTTAAAAAATTTCCTCAAAATGCTTGCAAACAAAAATATTATATTTATCAATATTTAACAAAATTAAGCATTTATGAATACAGTTTTTTTGAACGGTGAATTTTTGCAAGCAAAAGACGCTAAAATTTCAATATTTGATACAGGTTTTTATTATGGGGACGGCATCTATGAAGTTGCACTTTTACAAGATGGTAGAATTGTAGATTTAGAAAGCCACCTTGCTCGTTTAAAATATGTCCTAAAAGAAGTTAAATTTAACAATGTGCCTAGCATTCAAGAAATCGGGACGCTATTGCACGAACTTGTAAAGCAAAACAAAGAGACCAAAACAGGCATGATTTACCTTCAAATTACAAGAGGAATGATGGAAAATAGATATAACAAGCTTCAGGATATTGCAAAAGCAACAATTTTAGCTTATATAGTTTCTTGCGATGTTAGTTTTGATACTCTAAAAAAGGCCGTAAAATGCGAGTTAATTGAGGACCCTAGAAGATACAGAAGAGATATAAAAATGACAAGCCTAATGCCAATGAACCTTGCTAAAATTTCAGCTCAAGAAAAAGGCTACGATTATGTAATTTTTAAGGATAGGCAATCAAAAGCAGTAACGGAAGGTGCAAGCTCCAACATCTTTATTATTACTAAGGAAGATGTAGTTTTAACTCATCCTACTGGTAAAAAAATCTTAAGTGGATGCACGAGAAAAAGAACGATAGAATTCCTAAAAGCAGAAGGTTTTGAAGTGAAAGAACAAGAATTTTTTGAGGAAGATTTACTGGATGCAAAAGAAGCTTTTTTAACGGGTGCTATTAAGCTTTTTGCCCCAATTGAAAGCGTAAATGGAGAGAAAATCGGCAACGGAGAGTTTGAAATTGCAAAACTTTGCACTAAAAAATATGAGGATTTTATCAAAACTTTTCCTCAAGTAATATGATGCATATTTGGTTTAAAATACCAGAAAAACTAAGATTTTTACTTGTAGGGGGGTGGAATACCTTGTTTTCTATACTGCTTTTTTCGGGCTTATTTTTGATATTAAAAAACTATAAATTTTCTATAATAATATCTCATTTTATTTCCGTTTTTCAAAGCTTTATTGCTTTTAGATATTTCGTATTTCATTCAAGTAAAAATGGTAATTTTTGGCATCAATACCTTAAGGTCAACATTATTTACTTAATATACTTTGCATTAAATTTTGCATTGCTTTATGTTTTTGTAGAGCTTTTAAAAATCTACCCAATTGCATCGCAAATTTTTATCACTTGCATTTTAATTATATTTAGTTATTTAGGTAATAAGCATTTTACATTTAAAAGATGACAGAGGAGAAGATGATAAGCATAGTTGTTTCCGCATACAACGAAGAGGGTAATGTGATGGAACTATACAAAGAATTAACCAAAGTTTTACAACAGGCGGATATATCTTTATACGAAATTTTGTTTGTCAACGATGGCAGTAAGGATAAGACATTTGAAATTTGCCATAGCATAATTATGGAAGATGAGCGGGTTAAAATTATTGATTTTGAACGCAACTTTGGGCATGAAATAGCAATGACTGCAGGGCTAGATAACGCAAAGGGTGAGGCAGTAATTTTTATGGATGCAGATTTGCAACATCCACCAGCTATAATTCCTGATATGATAAAACACTGGAAAGAGGGCTTTGATGTTGTGCTTACTCGCATTTTAAAAAACGACCAAAAATCATTGTTTCGCACTTTTATTGTCAACATTTACTACTTCATTCTTAACTTACTTTCTGATGTTAAAATTCCTCGTGCAACCCCTGATTTCAGGCTAATTGGAAGGAGGTATATAGATATACTCAAAAGAATGGATGAACAGGAAAGAATGTTTAGAGGAATGCTAAACTGGCTTGGAACAAAAAACGCCAAAATAATTGAATTTAATGCCCCAAAACGCTTCTCGGGTGAAACTCACTACAATTTTAGAGCGTCTTTAAAACTAGCAATAAATAGCATTATTCAATTTTCCATTAAACCTCTTAGGCTTGCCACATATCTTGGGGTTTTATGTGCTGTTTTTGGGTTTTTATTTGGCGTTTATGTCCTTTACGAATATTTTGCTTACTCAAAACCAGCAACGGGTTACACAACTATAGTTTTATTAATCTTGCTGTTTTCTTCAGTTCAACTCATAATTTTAGGCATAATTGGTGAGTATATAGGAAGAATTCACCTAGAAACAAAAAAGCGACCATTATATTTTGCAAAAGTATGGCAAAAGTGATTATAAATGCGGACGATTTTGGAATTTCCATCGGCGTTAATGAGGCTATTATTAAGATGTATAAGGAAAAAAACCTAACAAGTGCAAGCCTTATGGTAAATGCAAATTACACAAAAGATGCAGTTCAAAAATCTCTAGAAAATCCAGAACTAAAAGTTGGTCTACATTTCAATTTAACAACAGGAAAAAGCGTTTTACATCCAATATCACTCCCATTACTTGTAAATCAAGAAGGTAAATTTAAAAACGGATTTGTTAAACTTTTACTACTATCCATTTTTAAAAGACAAGAGTTTTTACATCAAGTTGAGGCAGAAATGAAAGCTCAAATTGAAATTTTAAAATCATTTGGCATTTCACCTTCACATATTGATGGTCACAGGCATATTCACTATATTTTTGGAATATTTGAAATTGCTAAAACGCTTTCTAAGCAGTATCAAATTTCAAGAATACGCATCATAAACGAAAGCCTACTTTCAACTTTAAAACTAAGCCCTAAGTTTCCTATTTCTGGCTTGATAAAATGGCTTGTTCTTAGGTTTTTAGGGCTTTTTAATGGTTCTCGCAACATTAAGGCACCTTACTTTTTTAGCATAATTCACAGCTGTCAAATATCTAATAAAATATTACAAAAATTTGAACTAAACCCCAATTTTGATGAAGTTGAAATAATGCTTCACCCAAGCATTAAAGAGCTAGACATCAACTCCGTTATAGAGTATGAAAAAAGCCACCTAACATCTCAATTACGAACGCTAGAATTAAATTTTATTAAGCCAAAATTATGAAAAAAATTTTAATGCTTGCAAAATATACTCACGATTTAAACTACTTTCGTGCAATAAAAAATTACATAGAATCACGCAATCAAAAGACGCTTACAATTGATTTAATTTTCAATATACCATTCTTTTTTTTAGAATTTTTTAATGTTTTTTCTAAAATTCCTATAACTCACCCAGAAATGGCGGATATGTTAAAATATGAAATTTCCCGTAAAATGGTTAAATATCCTCCATTTAAAGCAAAATTATATGTTATTTGGCTTACGGTTCTTGCAAAGTTTTATTACCTAAAATACAAGAGGATTTTAAAAGTAGGGCAATACAATGCAATTTGCGTTTGGGGAGGCTTCCATGTTGCACAAAAAATGGCTATTTTTGCCTCAAAAGAGCTTAGCATAAAGGTTTTTCATTTTGAAAACGGATTTTTGCCAGATACAACAGTTATGGATGCTAAAGGCACAAATTTTTTGAATTCCGTCCCTAGAGATTTTGCATTTTATAGTGCAATTGAAACGCCTTTTAAAAGAGCAAACTTAGTGCCTCGTAAAAATGTTATCAGTCTAGAAAAAAAAGAAATAATCCCACCTGATAAGTATATTTTTTGCCCATTTCAAGTTGCTCTTGATACTCAAATTTTAGTGCATTCCCCTTGGATTAAAAACATGGAGCATTTTTATGAAATTCTTTCTCAAGTTGTAAAAAACTTACCAGAAGATGTCTATTTTATTATAAAACAGCACCCAAGTTGCTTCAAAAATTATCCCGAATTACACAAAATCAATAATCCAAAAATTATATTTGCAAATTATAATTCCACGGAAGATTTAATTAAAGGTTCGCAGGCGGTTATCACGGTAAATTCTTCAGTTGGAGTGGAGGCAATTATGCTTGGCAAAAAGGTAATAACGCTAGGAAACGCATTTTATAGCGGATATGGCTTTGCAAAAAATGCAAGAAGCATTCAAGAGGTAGTGCAAATTTTAAATGATTTAGAAAGTTGGAAAATTGACGAAGTTCAAACCGATAAATTCCTCTCTTATTTGCAGAATTTCTACCTTATTCCAAAGAATTTTAAAAATCCAGATACAGCTCATCTTGAAGCAGTTTACCAAAAATTATTATAATTTAAGTTGTTTTTTTAAATTTTTTGTTTTAGTTTGCCTCATAAAGTTATTTTTTGAATATGGAGGTGATTTTTGATACCCTTGAAATGGTAAAAAAGCTTGAAGAAAAAGGTTTAAGTAGGGAGCAGGCAGAAGAAATAATAGCAATAATTAAGGATTTGCAAAGCGATTTAGTAACAACTAAAAGTTTAGCTTCAGATTTAAAAGAGCTAGAATTAAGAATGACGGTTAGGGTTTCTAGCATTGTTTTTGCCTTGCTTTTGGCATTTAAAGTGTTTGATAAATTTTTTTAAAATGCTGGTGTGCCCGAGTGGATTCGAACCACTGACCCACAACTTAGAAGGCTGTTGCTCTATCCAGCTGAGCTACGGGCACTTTTGTTTTCAATTTGTAAAACTAAAGTTTTAAGAAGTCAAGCTTTTTTTAAATAAAAACTTGACAAGAAGATTTTTACGATTTATTTAGTTCTAGAATTTATCTTAAGCTTTATGAAAGATTGGCTACAAAGTATTGAAAATGAAGTAAAAAGCAACAAGGTTGTTCTTTACATGAAAGGAAGCAAGAGCTTTCCTATGTGCGGTTTTTCTGCTGTTGTTTGCCAAATTTTAGAGAAATTAGGCGTTGATTTTAAAGATGTAAATGTCCTTGAAGACGAAAATCTTAGAGTTGCAATTAAGCAATTTAGCGACTGGCCAACCATTCCTCAATTATATATAAATGGCGAATTTATTGGCGGTTCTGATATTGCTAAACAACTTTATGAAAATGGAGAATTACAAAAACTATTAAACAAAATATGAAAAAAATCTTTTTACTTGCAATTATAATATCAACTGCTTTCTTTAAAACCTCTTTTGCCATAGTTTCTGGATACGCAGGCGTTTCCGCTGGAGCAGTTAATTTCAAACCTAACACTGGCTCAGGCGTTTCAGGTGCAACTTTGGGTCTTAACGCAGGTATTGAAGCTAATCTTTTATTAGTGAAATTAGGTGCTGAAGTTTTTGCAGATAAAGCCGTATTATTAGATAA
>JBIKUA010000031.1:0-7387 GCA_044347825.1 Candidatus Deianiraeaceae bacterium
AAAGCCCACCAACACCACGTGCCGTAATTCTTCTTTTGTGAACAAGGTCAGAAAGTGGGTTAGTCTGTTCTTTAAATTGAGAAAGACGAGAAAGTAGGAAAAACTCCTTAATATCAGAAATAATTGTATTAACAGAGATTATATCTGAAGGTAGCATTGATTTAATTGAAGATGAGTTCAATTTATCAGAAGAAAGCCCAATCGACTTAATAAATGCACTTTCAAAGTGGTTTCTAAATAATTCCCCTACAGAACGAATACGCCTATTTGCAAGGCTATCTAAATCGTTAAATTTCCTGTTTTCCTTTCTTGCGTTTAATAGGTATTGAATAACGCTCTTAATATCAACTTTTGTAATTGATGTTTGAGAAAGGTCTATATTTAACTCAAGAAGTGAGTTAATTTTGTATCTACCTACCTCCGATAGGTCAAAATATGTAGAATTAAAGAATAATCTATCAAATACTGCAAGCAATTCTTCAGGCGTTGAAGGCACATTTAATGCAAGCGATTTAAGTATTAATCTTATACTTTCTTCCCTTGAATCAAAGAATTGAGTTAGGTTTTTATCTAAAAAGAACATCAAATCCCCAGAAACCGCAGTATTTACTATGGAAAATGTGATTTTCTCCTCGTGCAATACTTCAAGTGTTTGAAAGGAAAGCCTTGAACCAATTGTTAAATCACTGCCCTGCTCTAGATTAATGTTAGAGGCAAGCCAACAATCTTCTATTGCATTTGTTGCAACATAAAGTTTTTGGTCATTTTTTTGCTTAATAATGGAACCAGATTTAAATAAAATTTCACCTTTTTCATTTAAAACATCAGCTTGAAAAGAAAGTTTTTTACCAGCAACCCCTTCAAATACAATTTCAAAAAGATTGTTTTTTGATGGTTTTAATTTAGCAGTACTAATAAAGCTTTGCACTACTTCTTCTAAGCTAAATCCACAAGCGGAAAGGAAAGCCCCAACCGAGAATTTTCTCTTTCTATTAATCCTTGTAAATAAAACTCCATTGTTATTGAATTCAAAATCAACCCAGCTACCTTTGTGCGGAATAATTCTAGCCGTATAAGAGTTTAGTGAGCGAGCTTCATCAGATTCAAAAAACACTCCGGGAGACCTATGAATTTGAGATACTATAACCCTTTCTACACCATTTAGTATAAAAGATGCTGTATTTTCAGACATTAATGGAATATCACAAAGATGTATTTCTTGCTCTTTAATTGAAGAAACCTCAGAAACTCCCGTTTCAGGGTCTATATCAAAAATCACCATTCTAAATTTTACATAAAATGGTGCCGTATAACTAAGAGAGCGAGTAATTGCTTCTTCTACGGTATACTTCGGTCTATCAAATCTAGAAGAAATATACTCAATAGAAACCCGTCCAAAAGAATCAGAAATTGGAAAAAGCTTCCTTAAAGTTTTATCAAGTAAGGAGTTTTCCGTATTGATACTTTCAAGATTATCATATGTATTACCATCTTTTTCATATTTTTCTTTATTTTCCTCAGAAAATAAAAGAGATTTATATGAGTTTTTCTGTATCTCTAAAAGATCAGAAAGATTAAAATTAGCAGATAGTTTTTTACCGAGAGTTATCCTAAAGGACATAATACTTTAAATATATCGAAGAAGAAGTTTTTTTATTAACCATAAAGGTGATTGAAGTTAAATTATTTAACTTCAACTTTACCACCAGCAGTTTCAATTGCTGTTTTAATTTTGGTTGCCTCTTCTTTAGAAACGCCCTCTTTAATTGCTTTTGGAGCACCGTCAACAAGAGCTTTAGACTCGTTAAGTCCAAGACCTGTAAGCTCTTTAACTGCTTTAATTACATTAATTTTACTTGCACCAGCATCAGCAAGAATAACATCAAAAGAAGTTTTTTCTTCAGCAGCAGGAGCGGCAGCACCAGCAACAACTGCAACAGGAGCAGAAGCGGAAACTCCCCACGCTTCTTCTAATTGTTTCACAAGGTCTGCAAGTTCAACAACTGTTAATTTAGAAAGTGTTTCTTTAATATTTGTAAAGTCTGTCATAAAAAAATAAATATATTTGTTAATTTTCGTTTTTATCGTTTTTTGAGTTGCCTCCAAGTGATTTCTCACGCTCAGAGAGAGCACGAACAAATTTGCTGTGAACTCCAAGTAATGTGGAAAGGAACATAGATCTTAGCACTGGCATTGATGGCACTTTTGCAAGTTTTTGGATATATTCTTTTGTCAGCACTGACTGGTTTTCCACGCCAGCTATTACTGAATATCCCTTGTCGGCATACTGCTCAAGAAGTTTTGCAATTTCAACGGGTTCGTTTGTAAAAACAGTTAGAACTTGCTTTGAAAAATTAGCACTAATAACTTCAAGACCAATGTTTTTTGCAACAATTTTGCTAAGAGTATTTTTTGCTACAACGCACTCCGCATTATTCTTTCTTGCTTCAGTTCTAAATTTTAAAGTATTTGAAGCATTAACTCCGTTCATTTGAACGAAAAATACAAACTGATTGCTTTTATACATCTCAGTAAGTGTAGCTATAAAATCTTGCTTTTCTTGTCTAGTCATACACCTTAAAATTAATTTATATTTTCAAGCAACATTCTAACACCAACACCCATTGTAGAAGAAAGTGCAATGCTTATAATGTAGTTACCTTTTGTTGTTATTGGTTTGGCAAGCTTAATAGCATTTAGTAGAGCAAGAATGTTTTCTTCAATTTGCACTGGAGTAAAATCTAACTTACCCACACCAAGATTAACATTTCCTTGTTTATCACTTCTAAACTCAACACGACCCATCGCCAATTCTTTTAAAATTTTTGTTAGATCTTTAGTCACAGTTCCAAGTTTAGGGTTTGGCATTAAACCACGAGGACCCAAAATTTTTGCAACAGCTCCAAGTTTAGGCATAACATCAGGGGTTGCAACGCAAGTGTCAAAATCTACTTTTCCTGCTTTTACATCTTCAACTGTAATAACTTCAGCTCCAAGAGACCTTGCGATGTTAATATCCTCACCTTCAGCAAAAACACCAATTTTAACAGTTTTTCCAGTTCCATTTGGTAAAACTACAGACCCTTTAACTGTCTCGTTTTTTTGAGTATTAATGCCCGTTTTAATTGCGATTTCAACTGTTTCGTTAAACTTAACTTTGCATTTTTCTGCATAGTTTTTTGTTAAAATCTCAATTGCTTCACGCATGTTGTAGAGCTTTTTATCTTCAACTAAGGTGTGCATTAATTTTTTTCTTTTTGAAATTCTAGCCATAGTCTTTTAAATTAATTTAACACTTTTTCATCATCCTCAACATCTATACCAATTGAGGTGGCAGTTCCTGCTAGTGTTTTAATTGCAGCTTCAATTGAAGATGCAGACATATCTTGCATTTTTACTTTTGCAATTTCACGCAGTGCGGAAGTTTTGATTTTTCCAACGCTTGCTTTACCAGCTTCTTTTGAACCGCTTGTAAGACCAATCGCCTTTTTAATCAAGTAAGATGCAGGAGGGGTTTTTACTTCTAAAGTAAAGCTTTTGTCCGAGTAGTATGTTATAACAACAGGAACAGGACCTTCCATTTTTGCTGTAAGTGCATTGAATTGCTTACAGAATTCCATAATATTAAGACCTTTTTGCCCTAGAGCAGGACCGATGGGAGGAGCAGGATTTGCTTTCCCTGCCTGAACCACAAGCTTAAAGGACCCAACCAATTTTTTAGGACCAGATGTAGCGGCTTTCATAATTTATATAATTTAGTTTATCTTTTCAGCATCGTCAAATGCAACAGTAAGATGTGTTTCTTTTTTAAACACAAGAATAGATAAAGTAAGAAGCTTTTTTTGTTTATCTACAGCTAGTACTGTGCCTTTGAATTCATTAAATGAGCCAGATTTAATTTTTACAACATCTCCAATTGCAAATGTCTGACCTTCCACACTTGATTGGTGAACTTCGGAGATTTTACCAATCATTCTTTGATATTCTGTTTCAGGTATCATTTTAGGACCTCCCTTTCCATCGGTTAAAAATGAATATACCTTAGGAACGCTAAGTACTGCGTCCTTAGATTTATCATTCATTGTCATTTTTACAAAGATATACCCTGGATAAAGCTGTTTTTCTCTCACTTTTTTGCCAGTTTTTACCTGAATTGATGGAGAGTACAGTTCTTCAAAGCATGAGCTTAAATTTGCCGCCTCATAATTAAGCCTAATTTGGTGCATAATGCTAGCTTCAGCACCAGAAACAACCTTTATGGCGAACCAACCTTTTTTTCCTACACTCGCTATATTTTCCATTACAAATAAAACAAAACTTCCCCTGAAAAAAGTAATAAGTAGGTATATATAAACATCTAATTTGAAATGTCAATTAGTTTTTTTTGATTTTTATAAAAAAAATTTACTTTTTTTCTTGATGTAGGTTAAAAATTATGATACCATAATGCTATTAATATTCCAAATACTATGGTACACGATTACGAATCTAAGAAAAAATTATGGGAATTTGTAACCTTTCAAAATAAAAACGATGAAATTGAAATTTATGAGGAGATTTTTAATTTAAATGTAGAAATTAATCAATTGAGGCTTATGGTTGAAGATTGCGAAGATTATAAAAAGCGATTGAAATTATCTAAAACACTTTCTAACAAAATTGAAGCATTAAAAGATTTAAAATCAAAATTACCTAAAAATAATACTTAAGCCCCAATTCAAAAACCGCAGTTTCATTCTTAAAACCATTGATTTTTACCTTCACTTTCTCTCCTATATTATCTGCATCATCGTACTCTCTTTCAATATCTTTTTTTAGTGGTATAAAGTACTTGTAATCTGCATAAAGCGTTATTGGGCTTTTTGAGGATGTTTTCCATTCAAACCCTAAGCCTGCAATAAACCTCCCCATATAAACTTTATCTTTAACTTTCCCATCATCAATATTTAAAATTGTTAACGCTCCACCCGAAATTAAGTTTAAACTAAAAAACTCAAAGTCATATCCTACTCTTGAAATAAGCCCTGCATTTAAAGGCATACTGTAAGTAATTTCTTGAGCTACTTCGTCAATATTTGTTAAAACAACAGATTCTTGATTTCCTATAATACCAGTATTTAGGGTTGCAGTTCCTACAAATTGTTGCCCCGGAACAAATGTTAAATGCTTTACCTTACTTCTAGAATAATTTGCAAAAAGTTCAGGTGTATAATAAAAATTACCAAAGTTAAATTTATAACCTAAGTTTATAACAGGTGCAAAATTTTTGAATGAGTTGGAATTGCTAAAAGATGTAGCTTGCTTGATTGATATATCAATATATTGGTTAACAACAACTGTATTTGGCTGAGGTTTTACATTAGTGCAATCACTATATATAGGTTTTGCTGGTTGCAATACAAGAGATCCAAGCATTATCGGATTAGTTTGACCTATTAAATTACCATTGATGGAAGCTACATTTCCCGATAAAATTGAATTCAAGTTTTGAATAATATACCAAGCGGGGCATTTTCCTCCAAGTGGAGGCAGTATAATCTCCCCCGCATTTTGAGTTCCTATATATTGACTTACTTCCAATTTTTCATAAAAATAATTGTCTCTTAAATTTGCAACCCCCAATCCAACAAACAACCCTCCTCGTTTTTTTGGCTTAGAATATATTGCAACTTGCTTTTCCTCTACATTTAGCTCTTCTGCAAAAACTGGTAAGAAAAATGATAAAATAAATGTAATTAAAAGTAGATTTTTCATATTTTATAAACTGAAGGATTTTAGGAAATTTTTACAAATATTAATTGCATTAAAATCAATGTAATGCTCTATATTTGGAATTTTATGAAATTCTGCCTCAATGCCATTTTTAACAGCATAATTGTAAGCAATTTTACCTAGAGAAATAGGAACAATATTATCATTCTCTCCATGTATAAAACAAGTTTTAGGGCGAGAGATAATTTCATTTTCAAGTAAGTCAGGAGCTATCATAGTGCCAGAAAACGCTACAATTCCTCTACAACCACCCTCCCCCCTTCTAAGTGCGGTGTGAAGTGCCATCATCGTTCCTTGTGAAAACCCAATAAGATACAAATTTTGATTAGTCAGCCCAAATTCTTCAAGCTTTTTATCTAAAAAATAATTAAGGATAGGTTCTGCAATTTTAGCTCCAGAAACTAAACTCTGCTGGCTTCTATCAAGCAAAGAAAACCACTGCCATTCGTCAGGAAAAGTTGAGCCTACAAACTCATACGAAAATGGAGCGTTTGGAGCAATAAAGTAAGGTCTTTCAAATGCATCTTCTAGGTGCTGACTTAAGGTGATTAAATCTTTACCGCACGAGCCATAACCGTGCAAAAAAACAATTAAATCAGTGGGGCTTTGCCCTTCAAATTTGTAAGAGTGAGGCCCTGTTAATATCTTAACTTCGTGCATCGTTATAAAAAAAATTATCTTTTAGTAAAGGGTAAAAATTAAAAATCAAGTTTTGTTTTTAAATTCTCTCGGCAATTATGCGTAAAAGGGTTTGACAAATGAGAATTGATGAAATTATTATTATATGGGAGAAAATAAAATTAAAAAAATGAAATTTGAATGCTATAAGTATTTTTTTGCAGGCTTATTTGGTAATGAAAGTAAAAAAGAATTTTTTAACCAAATACAAAAACACGAAGATATTGAATTTAATTGCAACAAAATTGATTACTTTTATAAATTTTTAGAAGCAAGGGATAATATTGTATTAGGGCTTTTTGCTAAAAAAAGTAATATAAATTTAAAACCTGACAAATCACTCCAAGAAAGAGGATATACCAATTATATTGAATGTTATATTGCTTTTAATATCAATACCAATTTTGAAGATGATAAAGATAGTCAAACAATTTATATGCAATACAAAACAAAATTTAGCCAAAATAACTTAGAAATAATAACAAAATTTACACAAAAAGTGACAAGAGATATTTCTGTTAATGTTGTTAACGAAGATAATGAAAATAAATTTTGGAATTTAGTGGAGAAAACAATAGTAAAAAAGCTTACATTGGAAATTTGCCCACCTAATTTATTTGGGCATAAAAATGCCTTAGTATTAGAGGCTAATGAGGCAAAAGAAAAACATAAAGCCAAAAGATATAAACAAGCAATAGAAACGGATGATGAAGAAGGATTAAACTTGAAACAACCAAGCAAAGAATTGAAGGAAGGTGTCGAATACTGTATGTCAGGCGGTGGCAGTGTAATTGCAATTGGTAAAGATGGAAAAACGCCAGTTTTTAATTCAAAAACAAATATCAAAATAAAACAACTTGAAATTAAAGTAGATCCTAATACTAAAGATAGTGAAATATATGCTAACATTATAGATAAATTTTTAAATCAATAAAAA
>JBIKUA010000032.1:0-7188 GCA_044347825.1 Candidatus Deianiraeaceae bacterium
GATATTAGGCTGGTATTCTAAGGAGTTATTAATTGGTGTAGGAGGTGTGATTGATGGAGCATTAATTGTAGCTTCTTGCATATTAGGATTAGAGTCTGGCATTTTCTCTCTAGGATTGCTAGAGTTATCTGGCACATCTCCTGTTTCTTGAGAAGGTAGAAGTGGAGAATTTTTTAATTTATCAGGGATATTTGAATTATCTGCGGTATCAATAGTATCTATAATCTCTCTACTGCTTGGGTTGCTTGGAACGGTTGTAGGATTGCTGGAGTTATCTGGCACATCTCCTGTTTCTTGAGAAGGTAGAAGTGGAGAATTTTTTAATTTATCAGGGGTATTTGAATTATCTGCGGTATCAATAGTATCTATAATCTCTCTACTGCTTGGGTTGCTTGGAACGGTTGTAGGATTGCTGGAGTTATCTGGCACATCACTTGAAAGTGTTGTTGTAGGATTGCTTGGGTTATCTGGAAGGGTTGTAGGATTGCTGGAGTTATCTGGCACATCACTTGAAAGTGTTGTTGTAGGATTGCTTGGGTTATCTGGAAGGGTTGTAGGATTGTTAGACTTATCTTGCACATCACTTGAAGGTGTTGTTGTAGGATTGTTAGACTTATCTTGCACATCACTTGAAGGTGTTGTATCTGGATTTGGTTGATTTTTAGAAGTTGATGATTTTGTAAGATTGGACTTGTCCTTTGCTGTATCTTCTGGGTCATCGTTCTCACTTGGATCTCTAAATTTGTTAGAAAATTTGCTAGCAAGTTTGTTAATCATCATTTCTGGAGTATCTTTTAAATCTTTTATCCCCGCATCAAAGCCCTTCCTTAATTGGTTGTTTGCTTCTTTTAGGCTATTTGGTATTTTTTTACCAACATAAGATTTGGTAGCGTTAAACGCTTGAGAGGCTAAACTGCTAAACGCATTTACCCCTGAAAAGCCAGCTATAATTTCATGAATTATAGTTTTTATCATTGGCATTGCGTGTTTAAATATAACTGCTAAGAAAATAACGAAAAATGTGTTTAATGACATTAAAAATAATTTACTCCAACTGGATGGAGATTTGAGTATATCTTCTTTTGGAATAAGAAAGCTTCCAACGAAGTGATTATCGGATGATGGTGGTATTGGTTGTAAATGATAAAATTTTATAAAACTTAAAAAATTATAACGCATGTAGACGCAAATTTCATAATTAAATGCACCAAAAAAGAACTGTAATATTAAGGTTGCAATTAAAGAAGCGGAAAAAATTGTTACAACTATTGATGCTGATGGTTTAATTAGCATTTCTTTGGCGTAATTTGAAAAAAATTCTGAGAATTTATCAACTGCCCCTCCAACTACTTTTACTGAAAAAAATAGCATAAAAATTGGAAATAAGGATAATCCAATTACAATAACTAATTTGTAAAAGGTTATATCTAGTGCTAGTTTTACAAATAAAAATGCAAGGTAACATCCAACACCATAAACAATAATAGCCATAATTGGGGCTACAATAAGCATTGCGGGGCTACTCCACTCTACAACATTAATCATTGAAAGGGACATTAGTTTAACAAATATCGCCTTAGAAAATATTGATGTTAATACGGCGTCTAAAAATGAAAACTCGTTGTAGGAATGATCTTTAACATATTGATTAAGTTCGGCTACTTCAAAAGTGCCAGCTAAACTTGTGTTTAGTATATCTAATAAAGCTCTATATCCATTTAAAATTAATGGACCTAGCACTGTATCGTAAAAATCGTAAGTGTTGGAATCGGTTGCCCATAAAAAAATTAGTAAAATACCTAATCTCTTCATTATGTCAGATGACTTGAGCGATGTGAAGCCGAATGCAAATCCTAGCCCGAGAATTGCCATATTAAGAACTACTAATAGAATTCTTATAGTTTGAAATGCCCTATTTTCAAGTAAGGAATTACGGTAATTTGATAAAACTCCAGATGCAACGCCGTTGGCGTCTACGGAATACACCACTTTCATTATTAACTCTGATAATGTGTAAAGCATTGGTTTTTGTGCCTCAAGCCCAAAAAGACCAAAACTAGAGTATGTGTAAGGGCATACCCCCCCTACTCCAAATGTTTTTGAGGCGAAGTTTGAAAGAAGTAATATAAATGGCAAAAAGAAGAAGATAATAAATGCATAGAACAATATCACGCCTATTACAAGATACATCAACATCTTGCCGTTTTTTTTTTGATTTTCCAATTCGCTCATTCTTGTCTAAATATTAAATGTCTGTAAGTTTCAATGTTATTTAAGACAAATCCTGTGCCTTTTACAACGCAGTTTAGTGGTTCATCTGCAACATTTACTTTAATGCCTGTTGCAAGGAAAATTGCGTTATCCAAATTGCGAAGAAGGGCTCCTCCTCCTGTTAGAGTTATGCCTCTTTCTATTATATCGGATGCGAGTTCAGGGGGGGATTGCTCAAGTGCGGTTTTGATTGAATCTATCATTTTTTCAACATTATCTTCAACTGCTTCTGCAATTTCAACCTCGTTAATTGTGATTTGCTTAGGAATTCCGTTCACTAAATCTCTTCCTCTAACTACGATTTCTTTTTCTTTGGAAAGCCCTTCAACTTTTGCGGTTCCTATGGTTTTTTTGATTTTTTCTGCAGTCATTTCCCCAATTAGAACATTATATTCTTTGCGGACATACTGGACAATTGCTTCATCAATTTTATCGCCCCCTATTCTTAGGGAGTATCCGTAGACTACACCACCTAGTGAGATGATGGCAACTTCGGTTGTTCCGCCCCCAATATCCACAACCATGGAGCCTGTTGCTTCGTGAACGGGAAGACCTGCCCCAATTGCGGCCGCCATTGGCTCTTCTATTAAAAATGCGACTTTTGCTCCTGCACCTTCTGCGGCATCTTGAATTGCTCTTCTTTCTACGGAAGTTGATGTAGATGGCACGCAAATGATGATTTTAGGCTTGAAAAATATCTTAGATTTTGTGGTTACTTTGATAAAATGGCGTATCATTGCTTCTGTGATTTTGAAATCTGCTATTACGCCGTCTTTTAAAGGGCGAATTGCCTGAATTTTAGCGGGAGTTTTGCCAACCATTGCTCTAGCTTCGTTTCCAAATGCGTAGGGGGTTAGGCTTTCTCCTTGAATTTCGGCTGCAACAATTGAAGGTTCGTTAAGAACTATACCGCTTTCTTTTGTGTATATTAGGGTGTTTGCTGTGCCTAAGTCTATTGCCATATCGCTTGAGAAGTAAGAGCTTAACTTAGAAAAAAATGACATACCTTTAAAATAATTTTTGTGTTTCGTTTTCAATAATATCTTGAATTTGAGATAGGAAGGTTGTGCCTTCTGTCTCGAGCCGTTTTATTGGAGGCATAAACCTCACAGTTATAGTTCCGCTTTGTTTTTTGCTGAAAAATCCTTTGCCAAAAAATTTAACTGCGTTGTGTGTTGCACATAAAACTGGAGTTTCTTTTAACTCCTGTGTAATTCCTAAAATACCTTTTTTGTAGGGGTATTTTTCTATTTTGTAGGTGCTATCCACTGGGGTTCTGGTTCCTTGTGGAAATATTATTAAAACTCGTTTTTGGTTTTTAATTACATCTACTGCACTTTTTTGAATTTGTAAAATTGTTGATGAGCCACCCGATCGTTTAATTCCTATCATTCCTGTAAGCCACATATACCAGCCAAAAATTGGAATGTGAAGTAAAATGCGTTTAAAAATGTAGACAGGAATGCCAAAATAATATGAAAAAAATAATGTCTCCCATGCGGAAAGATGTTTAGAAGCAAGGATAAATGGCTCTTTTGGGATGTTTTCTTTCCCTTCTATCTTCCAGCTTATTCCGCAAAAAAACTTGCAAAGTAGAACAATCATGTAAAGCCCAAAATGGCAAAATTTTATGAGCCAAGTTCTGTTAAAAATAAGAATTGGCATAGGTATTACCATCAATAACAAAAATAAAATTACCGATAATACATAACCCAAGTTTCTAACAAACTGCACCTTTTAAAAATAATATTTGAACTATCGTTAAAATAGGAATATTTTATTTTCAAGAACTATTTTGATTTTTTTTAAAAAAAATATTTGTTGACTTTTTTAATAGGGATTTTTAGGTAATTTAAAAATGTTTGATGATATGATAAAAAATCTCTTAGGCAAAACTCATAAAATGCTGGGAGTTATGCTTATTTTGCCTCTTTTATTTATGGCTTTAACTGGTATGGCTCTTGTGCTTTTTGAGGTGAAAAATGGCTGGAAGATGAGGCAAGTTGATGATGTTGAAAAGCTTGCTTCTTTGTTTAAAAAGGGCTATCCTGAAGATGTTTTGGAGCGGATTTCTTTTGCTGGAAATGTGAAGATAAGGGCTAAAAAAAATGGTGAAAGAATGAATTATATTTTGGACGAAGCTTCAAATTTTGTTGAAAATAATAGTGCTTTGAGGAAACTTGCAATTGATATTCACGATTTTAGATTTGTGCAGAATGGTAGGCAAATTGTGGGATTGATTGGGATTTTTGGGGTTTTGCTTTGCTTGTTTGGGTTTGGGCTTTATTTTTACCAAAAAAATTTGAGTGGAAAGCTTGCTTTAAAGCCTAGAAATAGTGCTTCTTTTTATCGCAACTTTCACGCTATAATTGCCTTTCGCTTTGGGTTTTTGATTGTTTTTATTATGTTTGCTGGAGTTATTATTGCCTTTCCTGCTCTTTTGCCTGTGAAAAAGGGGGAAATGGAGAAGCTTGAAGGTTCTTTTGCAAGCTTGAATGAAAAGACGGCTTTTGCCTTGAAAAGTGTGGATAAATCTGCTCTTTATGAGGTTTCTTTTAAGGGTGCTTCTACTGTTGTTTCTGTGAGGAAAAAGGGGGATGTTTTGCCTTATGTTTTTTACTTTAATGAGGGTGGTGTAATGCTTGATAATCCGCAGAATTATGGTGCTTTTACGAAGTTTGTTTTGAGCTTGCCGATTATTCATAAAAGTAAAATTGGTCTTTGGTGGGCGATAATGCAGATTTTAGCTGGATTTTTGCTTGTTTTTATGGGGCTTGCAGGGGTGTTTTTATGGTGGAAGAAAAAAATAGCTTGAATATGGATGTATTTTGAATTATAATAAAGTAAGACTAATTTTTAATTAAAATATGACAGCTCATGCAACTTTGGTATATAAACGTAAAAATGAAAAGAAAATATATGTTACATCTAATAAGGTTTGGATGTACGAAAATCCACAACTTCTAGATGAGACTACAGCTAACGAATCCTTGTTTGTGGATGTTGATTCAAATACAAATTACGAACATTTTCAAAATAAATTTATAGAATTTGGTTATAAAGTTGAAAAAGACAAAGATTTTAAATATAAATATAAAGATAAGGAGGAAAATGAAAAAGAAGGTGAATACAAACTTTTTAAGTTTGAAAAAAAAGATGAGTATGGCAATACAAAAGTGCATTATGGAATAAAAGCAATGAACATTCCAGATGATGTTGAACAATCTAATATGCTACTTTCATTTTCTAAGCATTTACAGGAAAGACATTTAAATAAAAAAAATGGGGAGAATAAATATAAAGATGTAGTTTTTAACTGTGATAATGGAATTTCAAGGTCGGTTACACTTGCAGTTAATGCTGCCATTTGTGATAATGGAACAACGGATAAAAATAAAAGGCTTAAGATAATAAAAGAAGTTATACAAAAACGCCACGAAAAGCTTGAGGATGTGAAGTCAATTCAGGATGGCAAACTTGAAATGGGAGGCATTTTGTTTGATAAAAAAACTTCCATAATAACGGCGTTTAATTATTATCATAATAATAAAACTCAAGAGGAAATAAATAAAGAATGGAACCAAGCTACAGAATTGCTCAAGAAGAACGCGAAAGGTTATTTTGATGTTTTATATAGAGGTATTGTGAGTATGATAAAAAAACGGGAGGAATTTAATAATAAAATTGATGATATTGCTAACACTGCAACGCAAACTCTTGATAATAAAGATAAAACCGATTTTCTTAGTAAAGAAGATATACCTTTTGAAGAAAGAAAGGATATTTTAAATGAAATTATAAAAGGAAATCCAAATATTAATACAACAAAAGATACTTGGTTTGAGGGTTTTGAAAAATCTTCACAAGGCTTTTCACAAAAACAATTAACAACAACGTCTGGCGCACTTTCAAGTGGTAAGATATCTAAAATGTTGAGTCCGTTAAAAGATGCTGGAGAGGAAGAGCAATTGAAAAGATTGAAGGAGAGGAAGAGCAATTTAAAAGATCAAAGGAGAGGGCATTGAAAACTGTTTTAGAAAAGTCAGACACTACCCAATCTCAAAATATCTCAAAATAAATCAAAAACTACCCTATCTAAAAATTTTTAAAAAAGTGCTTGACCTTTAAATTAAAACGATAAAAACTATTAGTAATTATGTTTTATTACTATGCCTATTGAAATTACGATGCCTGCACTTTCCCCTACTATGACGGAGGGAAACTTGGTAAAATGGACTAAAAAAGAAGGAGATAAAGTAAAAAGCGGAGATATAATCGCTGAAATTGAAACAGATAAAGCAACGATGGAGCTTGAGGCTTCTAACTCTGGAATTATGGGTAAAATAATCATAAACGAAGGGGCGGAGGGTGTTAAAGTGAATACACTAATTGCATTGCTTTTAAAAGATGGGGAGGATAAATCCGTTCTTGAAAGCTACACTCCAAAATCCGCTGAAGCTGTTGCACCTTCAAGTTCTTTAAATGCTTCAAATTCTTCAAATTCTTCAAAGGTAGAAGCTCCAAAACAGGAGGAAGTGAGGCTTGAAGTATCATTCACTAAAGCACTAGGGGAAGGTAGAGCAATAGCCTCTCCGCTTGCAAAAAGAATAGCGGGCGAAAATGGGCTTGATATTGCACAAATTTCTGGCACAGGTCCTAACGGAAGGGTTGTAAAAGCTGATGTTTTAGGCTTTAAACCGCAGGTTCATGTTCACGCTGTTGGTAGAAGGGGGGATGTTCTTGAGCCACTTTCAAGCGTGAGAAAGGTTATTGCAAAGAGGCTTCTTGAAAGCAAAACCACGGTTCCTCACTTTTACTTAACTCTTGATGTGCAGATGGATGAAGTGATGGACTTCCGCTCTAAAGCAAATAAAGGGCTTGAAGCCACAGGGGTTAAACTTTCTGTGAATGACCTAA
>JBIKUA010000033.1:0-7090 GCA_044347825.1 Candidatus Deianiraeaceae bacterium
AATACAAATCAATATATGTTTGAAGGAAGAAGCGTTGACGAAGCATTTTTTCACAGCACAGCTCAATATAAATTTTGCGGTTATGATATATTACCTGCTTTTGCTTGTTTTAATGTAGTTAAAAATACAAAATTTGAAGCTTATAAATCTGAGATAAAAGCACATTTAGATAAGCACATTTTAGGAAATTAAATTCACCTTAAAATCTGTAATAAATTTATTTTTTGCAAAGTAATTATCCCCAAATGTTTTAATTATTTCACCATCTATTTCTAATTCAATCAGGATATTTCTATAATATTCTTTTTCAAATTCGGGAAAGTCTAATTCTCCAAAAATCCAATAAAGCAAAGTTCCATCTTTTAAAAATTTCACACCCTTGCGGGCAATGTAAATTTGTTTAGAATTACTCTCTACAGAAAAGAGCAATTCAAATTTTTCTATTAAAAATTTTCCATTTGTTTTGTAGTAAGGGAGGTAGATGCAGTCTTCCATATTCAGCAAAATAAAAATATCATTTCCTAATTTATGATTAACTTTACTTCTTTTGCGTAAAAAACCTTCAATTCTAAAAATCCCATCACCTTGAAAATTGATGTTTTGAAATATGCAAATTTCTTGCCCTACAATTGCCATATTATTACAACCAGATTTAATTTTTTTACCCTCTTCTTCATTCTCTATTAAAACCTCCAAATATGATGTTTTATCCTTGAAAAACGCACTCACTTTATCATTTAAACTTCCGTTAATTACCTTTCCAATAACACGCTTTTGCCTGATTTCACCCAGTAATTGATTTTCAAAAAAAATTCTTCCACCAGATTTGTTTGCAAAAATTTTAAAAGAATTATATTCTTGTAAATTTTTTGGAATTTGTAAGCAAAAAGCTTCAAAATCTTCTTCTAAATTATTAAGTAGTAAATCGTTTTGCTCCTCTTTAAATCCTGTAAAAAGATTGATTTTTGGCACATTTATACCTTTTAAAAAAACATTTAAATTCTCATCAACCTTCACTTCTTCAATAAAAAGCTCACCTTCCTCTGTTTCCACAATTTCGCCTGCTTCAAATTCACCTTCTCCAAAAGGTATGCATATCACTCTTTCAAAACTTTCCGCACGCTTAATTTGCAGTATATTTTTAGCAATTTCCAAAGCTCTTTCCTTATTTAGAATAATAGGGGCGGAAATTCTTATACTTTCATCAAAGTAAGAAACTTCACTTCCGTAATTAAAATTTATAATTGTAGGTTCATACTTATTGAATTTATCAATGAAAGAAAACGATATAGAAGAGGGTAGCCCCGCCAAACTTGCCTCTTCATCGTAACCGCCAACCCCACTTTTTTTGATTTTTATAAGTGATTTTGATTTTACTTTTTGTTTGTTTGCAACTTGAATAGATGAAAATTTTAAACCCTTGCTAGATTGAACCAATTTAACACTAAAAACATCGCATAAAATATCAATATATTTACCAAAGGGAAATGCGTTGTTAATACACATTCCTTCTACTCTCTCATCCGTGCATTCAAATTCCAATTCTTCCTCCAAAACTCCACTTCTAACGCAAAGCTCTCTTACAATTTCATTAAATGTATTTGCCCCTAATTTGCCATTAAGCCAATGCCCTCTTTGCCATAAGTCGCCATCGCTCCATACATCTTTTCTTTGAGGGAAAAATGGATAAGGGCGGAGGTCGTAGCACCACACAAAAGCATTTTCTATAATATCTTTACTTTCTTCAAGAAACTCAAGAGTAGCAAGAAGAGCATCTTTTTGTGCTTCAAAATCTACAATTCCAGAAGAAAATTTAGGAAGAAAGCTTTCTTTTGAAGTAGGGTCAAAAAATACATTTGGTTGATTAGAGCATAAATCAAGAGATGGAAAGCCAAATTCCGTGAACCATATTTTTTTAGAATAGGGCTTAAACGCCGTTTTGCTTCCATCTATATTAATATGTTCGTTTGAAAGAAACCACCTTAGATTTTTCCAGGCAAAATTTGGGGATTGATATTTAATCATCTCTTCATCTTCAAGGTAAAAATCCCAGCCTTCTCCAGATTGCCAACCTCGCTTAACTTCCTCTATACTAGGCTTGTTAACTGTGTGAGTTAGCGGAAAGTAGGCGTCTATACCTATAAAATCAATATAAGGGCTTGACCATAAATCATCCATATTGTAAAATCCATTAAAGCTGTGATATTCCGACCAATCAGATGCATATGTGAGTTTTAAATTAGGATACCGCCCCTTAATAACTTTTGCCAGTTTTGCAAACTCTAAAACAGCAGGGAATTTGTCAGAATTATCTTTAATTTGAGTTAAACCCTTCATTTCAGAGCCTATAATAAAAACATCGCACAAATTATGCACGAGGTTTGCGTAATGCAAAATAAAGTTGTTATAACCTTCCTTTTTTGTAAAAAACCCCGCTACATCTTTTGCCTCACCTGTCATTCTTCCCCTCCAAGGTTTATCCTCGGTATCCACAAAAATCATAGGATAGAAGACAATTTTATACCCTCTATCTCTCAATTCCTTTAATATATTAATAATAGAAAAATCAGAGACCGTTCCTCCATAGTTAAGGCTTCCATCACTTCGCCTTGAAACTTGCCTAACCTCCCATCTTTCCTTGCCTGCAACTTGCCATTTTATAGGATATGAAGCAGATTTTTTGTCGTTAAATTCAACAGCTGGAAATATAGAAGTAGATGCAATTTGAGTGCCATCTGCAAACCAAGTTACAACAAGTGAAACCCACTCTAAATTTGGTAAATCCTCCTTTAATTGATTAAGGGCAACAATCGCATCTGCCTGCTTTTTATTTGTATTATTGTTTGAATGAGTTATCTTTCCACTTGGTTTTAATGTTTGAGGATTTATAAAAATTCCTTGATAAACCGCATTTATTGAAGGTTCATACACAAACTCACCACTCCCCGGCATAAGGTTCACACCTTTTATACTATTTTTTAAACGCATAACCTTGCTGTTTAATCTACCAAAGTTGCTTCTTTTGATGAAAAATTCAAATTTAGGAATAGTGTTGCCAAAATCAGATAGGTTAAAATCCTCAAAAACGGCGTAGCAAAGCCCTCTAAAAGCGGGTGAACTATCTAGTTTTTCTTTTAAAATTAAAGGGTCTGGCTCTTGAGCATTACTTCCTTTGTAAAACCTAAAATTATAGCTCAAAACATCAATTGAAGCTCCATTAATATAAACCCCCAAAATATCATCTACTTCACCTTCGCAAATTGCAATTATTAAATCTATACTATATTCAATTCTCGCATTGCTTAATGTGTTAAATTGCGAAAAATGTATAATATTAGCCAATAAAGTTGGCATAATTGTTACTTCTCCGTGGGAGACTTTTTTAATATCACTCATCCAAATTATGTTTCCTGCAAGTAATACTTCTCCAAAAACTATGGGGATATTTCTCTCTAAAGTTCTCGTTTGCATACGGATGTTTTCAAGGCTCAAATCTTGCTCTTCTTTATCCGTCTTAAAAATTTGATTTTGAACATATTTAAAGGCTTTTTTCAAACCAATTTGTATTAAACTAGAAAGCATAAAGATAAAATTTATCTAGCTTTTCTATATTTTAAAATAGGTTTATGTAAGCTATTTTTATAACGATGAAGATATTATAGGATAAATTTTACCCTCAAATACTATCTCGCTTTTTCCTTCAAAATCTTGTTTATATCCTAAAACAAGAGAATATTCTTTAAATGAAGAGAGTGTTTCTTGCAATTTTGGATTAATTCCTTGAACTACGCAATATAAAGCTTTACGAACTTCCCCAACTCGTTTTGTTCTTGTTATAAGCTCCTGCCCTATGTAGCAACCTTTATCAAAGCTAACCGCTCCCGCTTCTTCGTATCCGTACTCCAAAATAATAGATTTTTCTTGCTTAAGTTCTAAAGCTCCATCAGGTAGGCAAAGTTTTATTCTTTCTAAGTTATATTCTTCTTCGCTTTTACCTTTTCCCTCTTCAAGCAAAAATCTACCTTCAAATTTACCACCTTTCCAGTTTAAAAGAAAGTCCTCAGAAGCAAAAACTTGCAACCGAGTATCTTCTATTTTAAAATCATCTAGTAAATCGTACTGTAAAATTGCTTTTTTAAAACCATCTGCCTGATTTTTATTTATATCAATAAAAATTTCTCCATTTTTATGATGTAAAAAGAAATCATATAAAAACCTTCCTTTGGAATTTAACAAGGCGGAAAAGAGAAATCCACCCTCGGTCAAACTTCGTAAATCAGCAGTTAAAAGACCGCTCAAAAATTGTATTGTATTTTTACCAACAATTTTCAAAGCACAGCGAGAGGAAAGAAAGAACATTGTTATTATCTATTTTTTTCTACCTCTGCTTTTGCAAGGCTATCTGCCATTTCATTGTGAGCATGCCCTGCGTGAGCTTTTATCCAGTGCCATTCTATATTTAATTCGCTTGAAAGTGCATCTAATTCCTTCCAAAGTTCAACATTTTTTACATCTTTAAAATGCTTCTTTTTCCAGCTTTCAATCCACTCTGTAATACCTTTTTGAACATATGTGCTATCAGTAAAAACCTTAACTTTAACATCTTTCTTTGGAAGTGCTTTCAATCCTTCTATTGCACCCATAAGCTCCATTTTGTTATTTGTTGTTAGCTTATGCCCTCCTGTTATATGCTTTACTTCCTCACCTGCTATCAAAACAGCTGCATACCCTCCAGGGCCAGGGTTGCCAGAGCAAGCACCATCTGTGTAAATTTCTACAATAGAAACCTCCTCCTTCACTTCTTCTGTAACATCGTTAGGCTGATTTTGAGCCTCTTCTGTTTGAATTTTTACTTCCAATTCTTCCTGCATAAATTTAAAAATTTTTTAGTTTGACATTTAATGTATAATTATTTAATAAAATGCAAGCTCCTTTATAAAAAAAGACTTTTTTACAAATAGATGAACACAGAGAAGCACGATTTTAAACATACAATTAGCCGTTTCATATTCTTTGGAGGGATATTTTTTTTATTGTTCTTATTTGTTAAAAAAATTAGCACAGTTTTAATTCCATTTGTACTTTCCTTTATAATTGCCTACGCATTTGCTCCATTTGTATCTAAAATGCAGTATAGGTTAAAACTTGGGAGAAATTTTTCCGCAGGATTGATAGTAATTTTGATATATATTATATTCATCTTCATTTTAACAATTGGCACCCCAATTTTATATAATCAGGCTATTTCGCTTATCAAAGTTTTACCAACAGTAATTGGTTTTGTGGAGGGTAAATTTTTACCTCTTATACCCGATTCCATTGCTATACTTTATGCAGAAACAAGTAAAAATATTAATTTTGATAATATAATAAATTCTATTTTTTCCTTTGATAAAAAAGATTTAT
Organism: Candidatus Deianiraeaceae bacterium; assembly: GCA_044347825.1. Taxonomy (GTDB): domain Bacteria; phylum Pseudomonadota; class Alphaproteobacteria; order Rickettsiales; family Deianiraeaceae; genus CAZFPN01. Next base: position 5,407 of record JBIKUA010000033.1, read on the forward strand.
TTTCTAAAGCTTATAGCTCTGGAATTGTGATAGTTAATATTTTTTCTACCTTTTTTCTTGTGCCAATTTTAACATTTTATATTTTAAGAGACTGGAACAAAATACATAAGTCCACATTAAATATAATTCCCATACATTACAAGCGAGAATTTGAAAAAATAATTCACGAAATAAGACGCAAAGTTTCCGCATATATCGTGGGAGAGTTCTATGCAATTTTTATCTTATCAGTTTTGTATGGGGTAGGGCTTACTTTTACTGGGCTTAAATTTGGCTTTTTTATCGGAGTTTTAACTGCAGTTTTCTCTATTATTCCATATGTTGGGTTTGCAATTTGTTTTATATCCGCAATGCTTATTGCATTTGCAACAAATGTTACAACGCTTGAAATAGTGGCAATTATAAGTGTTTTTTTAGCGGTTCAAACTGTTGAATCTAACTATATAATACCAAAATTTGTGGGAGGGAAGATAGGTCTTCACCCTATGTGGATTATTTTTGGTCTACTTGCGGGTGGAAGCTTGCTTGGATTTATTGGGCTTTTACTTGCTATTCCAATTACAACCGTTATAAGCGTTTTAATACGCCATTACATAGATAAATACAAGCATAGCGAATATTATGAAGATTAAATTACTTACATTAATTGTTACAGCAATTTTATTTGCATGTAGTAAAAAAATTGAAGAGCCAGATGTTCTTTACTCAAAAGCACTTAAAGCTACTTATAAGAATAACTTTGAAACAGCCTCTAGATATCTTTCCCAAATAGATGAAAATTATCCATATACAGAATACGCAAGGAATGCAATAGTTTTGCTTGCATATGTAACTTATAAAAGAGAAGAATATTCCGAGCTATTGCCAATTATTGACATATTTATTAAAACTAATCCAAGAGATGAAAATGTGCCTTATCTTTTGTATATTAAGGCAATGAGCTTTTATAATCAGATAAAAAACTACAAGAAGGATAAGCAAATTCTATATGAATTTATAACCGTTAATGCACAATTATCTGCAAACTTTGGAAGCACGGTTTATGCATCTGAGATAAAAAATAAAGCTGAATTTGTGAGAAATATGATAACTTTAGGAGAGCTTGATGTTGCCCTGCAGTATCAAAAAAATGGAGATTGCACTGCATCAGTAGCTAGATATTTAGAAGTTATACCTTTTTTAACTGGTAAAAATAAAAAAATTGCTGAAGAAAATGCAAAACTTTGCCTTCAGGCACTTGGAATTAAAAACTATGATTTTTAAGATATGAAGCCTTATTATTTTGATGAAATTTTACAAACTTTGGAGAATTTTTGGACTAAAGAAGCAAATTGCGTGTTACTCAGCAGTTTTGATGGCGAAGTAGGGGCAGGCACTTTAGCACCATTTACAGCTCTTGAAACAGTGAAAAGACCTAAATGGAATGTATGCTATCCACAATATTCAAGGAGACCCACAGACGGTAGATTTGGAGAAAACCCAAACAGGCTATCCGCATATTTTCAATTTCAAGTTATATTAAAGCCAACTCCTGAAAATGCTAGAGACCTTTACTTAAAAAGCCTTGAAGCTTTTGGCGTAACTTCTGCCACGCACGATATTAGATTTTTAGAAGATGACTGGGAAAACCCCTCAATTGGAGCATCTGGGCTTGGTTTTGAAGTTTGGATAAACGGAATGGAAT
>JBIKUA010000034.1:0-7034 GCA_044347825.1 Candidatus Deianiraeaceae bacterium
ACTTTCCACACACTTATAAAACTGCAGAATTAAAGCTAAAAGTGGAAGATAAAGACTTATTTTTACAAGAATTAAAGCAAAAAATTTTAAAATTAAATCCAACAAAAATTTTGGAAATAGATGGGAGTAAGGGATATGTTGGGGAAACATCTAACATAAAATCTGCAATATTAGCTCGTAAATCTAATACGGAAGATGTAGTAATTGCAAGGGTTGAGAGCTATGATAAAGATGAGTTTGAAAGCCTTAAATCTCTACTAGAAATGAAGTGAGAAATGAAGCACAAATGCTGGCAGTTTCCGCTCTTAAAATAAATTTACCGAGGCTTACTCTATTTGTCCCCTTCTCAATTAAAAGCTCTCTCTCTTCCTCGCAAAATCCCCCTTCAGGGCCTATAAATATATAAATCTCCTTCGCATTTATTTGTTTAATTTTATTTAACTTAAAATTTGCCTTTTCGTCGCAAAAAAGCAAAAAAGCATCAGGGCTAAGCTTTTCTAGCAATTGCTTAAAACTGGAAATAGGGTGCAAAATGGGGGGAGCAATTCTTTCACATTGTTCGGAGGCTTCCTCTATTATCTTCCTTCCTCTTTCTAAGGAAAAATGTGCATTTGTGGTGTGCTTTGTGATGATTGGAAAAAAGGCATCAACACCAATTTGCGTGCAGGAATTTAAAACATCTGCAACTAAATTATTTTTAATGTTTGCAAATACTAAGTTTACTTTTGCCTTCCTAAAACTCTCATCTTCCCTCACAAATTTTATTGGTTTTACAAGGCAAGATTTTTTTTCTACTAAAATTATTCCCTCAAACTCTCCATCTCTTTCGTTAAAAATATTTATTTTATCTCCCGTTTTAAGGCGTAAAACATTTTTAATGTAATGAGATTTTTCTTCACTTAATTCAAAATCGTCACCAATATTTATGGAATTTAATGCGTAAATGCGAATTTTCATTTTAAAATGGGTCGTAAGATGATTTATATTTATGATACATCATATTTTTACACTTCATAAATTTAGATTGCCTAAGCATGAACATATCAATAAGAAGTGGCTCTTTTTGGCAAATAAGGTAGGAAACTCCATGAATAAATCCCGCAACTACAACAACTTTAAAATCTGATGTTACAATAAAGTACATCATACTTCCAAGCAAATTAAGCACAAAGTACATATAAGTAACTCCAAAAAGCATTGGTGGGCGGGTTAGTCCAACAAATAGTGGGTCGCTTCTCATTCCAGACATATTTTTATTTACTTTTGTTAAATAACTTATTATTGTTATATTAATTTTTTATTTTTGTCAAGGATATGAATTATAGAATTGCAATTTATCCCGGTAGTTTTGACCCAATAACAAAAGGGCATTTGGATATAATAAAAAGAGCATCCCTCTTATTTGAAAGCGTTGTTATAGGAATTGCGGAACATAGCGGAAAGACACCATTTTTTACAAGTGAAACAAGGCTTAAAATGATAAATGAAGTTTTGGATTGTGAAGGAATTAAAAATTGCAGTGCAAAAGTTTTTAAGGGACTTTTGGTTGATTTTGCAAAAAAGGAAAATGCGGGTGTTATAGTGAGAGGTCTTAGAGCTGCTTCTGATTTTGAGTATGAATTTCAAATGGCTTGTGTAAATAGTAGGTTAGAGAAAAACTTGGAGACGATTTTTCTTCCCTCTAGCAACAATGATATGCACTTTATATCTTCTCGTTTTGTTAAGTCTATTGCTGAACTTGGAGGAGATATTTCCTCTTTTGTGCCTAATGAGGTAATTAAATACTTTGCAAGATAAATTGGATTGGTCGGGGTGGAGGGATTTGAACCCCCGACCCTCTGGTCCCAAACCAGATGCGCTAGCCAGGCTACGCTACACCCCGAACGATGATTAGTATAAATATTAGGTTATATTTTTAATTTGTCAAGCTTTTTTATTGCTTTTTTATATCATATATTTTATTAAAAGTAAAAACAATTTATGGAGCATTCAGAAAGCTTAAAAAAAGTCTTTAATATAGCAAAAAAAGCTGGAGGTGAGGCTAGATTTGTTGGAGGAGCTGTTAGAAACTTCCTTTTAAACAAAAGCCCTCTAGAAAGTGGCGATGTTGACCTTGCAATAAATTTACCAGTGGAAAAAGTTGCGAAGATATTTCAAGATGCAGGAGCTAAGGTTATTACAAAGTATGCTACAAATATTGTTGTTTTAAGTGGAAAAGTATTTGAAATTACATCCACAAGAAGAGATGAAAACTGCGATGGAAGACATGCAAAAATGATTTTTACTCCAAGTTTTGAAGAAGATTCCAAAAGAAGGGATTTTACCATAAATGCTTTGTATATGAGTGAAGATGGTGAAATTTTTGATTTTCATAGTGGCTTGCAAGATTTGCAAAATCAAAAAGTGCGTTTTATTGGAAATCCTGAATATAGAATAGAGGAGGACTATTTGCGAATTTGGCGTTTTTTTAGGTTTTCTTGCCTTTATGGAAAGGAAATAGATGAAGAAGGTTTAAAAGCCTGTGCTATAAAAAAAGATGGTTTGAAAAAGCTTTCTAAAGAGCGTATTACGGCGGAAATGTTAAAGCTTCTTATGGGTGATGAGGGTAAAATAAAATTTATAATTTCTAAAATGATAGAGATAGGAGTGTTAAAGCTTGAAGAATGGAATTTAGATTTTACACTACCTCAAGATGCATTTGAAAGGCTGGTTGTGTTAAATAATGGCAATTTTTGTGATGAATTTTTATACACAACAAAGCAAAGAAAATTTGTTAATTTATACAATAAAATTAGGCGTAAGATGGGGCAAAAACTTGAGGTTTATATGCTTTTTTACACATTAGAAAAAAGTATATTTAGCAGTGTAATTTCAGTTGCAAAAAGCTTAAGAGAGGTAGAAGAAATTGACTTTTCTCATTTACCTCATTTACCATTTTCCGCTCAAGATGTAATGAACGAAGGTTTTGAAGGAGTAGAAATTTCTCAAGAATTTGAAAGAAGATTAAGAGCTTTTTGTCAGCTTCTTATCATGTAATACAAAGATTGTGAGGAAGTCTTTATAAAACTTGTTAATGATATCGCGATTTATTTCAAAAATTTTAATTGCTTTACCCCTTTTTTATTTAAATTTGTGAGATAGGATATATCTTTGTAAGTTATCAATAAAGCTCAAGAAACAAAAATGAATAAAAAATGAATAATTATAAACTTAGCTGTGTATTTTAAAGGATAGCACTCTCTTTTTTAAAATTTAGTTGATTGCATTAAATAATCTTATAAAAATTTAGAAAAAAAATGCTTGCAAAATGAAAGTATTTGAATTAAAGAATAAACAATTTTATTTATTTTTTTGTTTATGGCAGGAGCTGCTAAAGGAAAAGTTGCAAAAACGGCTTCCAAGAACAACCCAAGTTCTCGTAAAGCTGCAAGAAAAATGTTCTTCAACGGAGTTCAAGTTAAAGGCGTAAGAGTTGTTGGTTTTGAAACAATAACAAAAACAGGTCAAGAAATCAAATTAAAGTCTTTTACCGCAATGGCAAACTTTCAAAACGACGAACTAATTGTAGACGCAAACGGAGTTCCATTTGATTTTAAACATGCTGTCCCTGAGGCACTCTAAAAGGTTAATTTCAGTTAAAGATTGCACATTTGAAGATGTTGAAAGCATATTTTCAATCGCTAAATCTTCACAATTCAATTTGAAAAGTAAAGGATTATTTCTATCCGTTTTTTTTGAAAATTCAACAAGAACTCTCCTTTCATTTGAAGCATCAGCACACAACTGCGGTTTAAACACGATGAGATTTGACATTTCTTCATCTTCAATTGCAAAAGAGGAGAGTGAGATAAACACTATTAAAACTTTAAATGAACTTGAACCAAAAGCAATAGTTCTAAGATGTAAAAAAACAGGAGAAACATCCCTTTATTCTGATTATTTAAGCAAAAATACCGCAGTTTTAAATGCAGGTGATGGAATAAACGAACATCCAACTCAAGCTTTACTTGATACTTTTACAATTTTAGAGGCAGTTGGTAAAAATTTTACTAAAAATTGTTTTAAAGGCTTAAAAATTGCTATAATGGGGGATGTAATGCATTCTCGGGTTGCTCGCTCTAATATTTTTTTACTTTCAAGTCTAGGGGCGGAAATTACTCTCATCTGCCCACCTAATTTTTTATCGCAGAATTTTGCCGATTTTTACTCTCAAGAATATGGGGTAAAAGTTCAAAATACATATTCAAAACTAGAGTTTGATTTTGTAATGTTGCTTAGAGTGCAAAGAGAGAGATTAGAAGGAAGTGGCAAGCTTTGCTACCCTGCAGGATTTGGAGTTTTTTTAGAAGAAAGTTTAAATGGAGGTTTTTTAATGCACCCTGGTCCTGTAAATATTGGGGTTGAAACATCCGATGAATTAGCTTATAATTCAAGTAAAAGCTTAATTTCAAAACAAGTTCATAATGGAGTTTTAGTAAGAAGTGCTATTTTGAAGTATATACTTGACTAATGAGTTAAAACAACAATTGGGTCAAAATCATCAATTTCCATTTTGCAGGAATAATGCAGGAATTCAAAGCAACCTTTAGCTAATTCCTCCCTCCCTCTTTCTTTTAAAGTTTTTGTTAGTATATCTCTAAGTTTATGTAGGTGAATGACATCGTTAATTGCATATTTTATCTGCTTTTCTGTCAATTCAAGTGCGGACCAATTACTAGATTGACTTTCTTTATCAAGTTCCACCCCTAGTAATTCACGACAAATAGTTTTTAAACCGTGAGAGTCTGTATAAGTTCTGGTTAATTTTGATGCAATTTTTGTGCAGAAAACTGGCTCAATTCGCTCTATCTTCAGGCTATACATTAAAATAGCAATATCAAACCTCCCGTAATGAAAGATTTTAGTTCTTGCTTTATCCTCAATTAACTTTTTTAAATTTGGTGAATTATACTTCGTGCCATTGTTATATTTAACTAAAAATATATTACCAGCACTATCAGCAATTTGCACAAGGCATAGTCTATCACGCTTGATTTTTAGCCCTAATGTTTCTGTATCTATAGCTATATCGCCAACTACGGTTAAGTTTTCTGGGATATCTTCCAAAAAAACCTTATGCATTAATTTGCTTAATTTTTGCGTAAAGACGGGAGATTTTTCTCGCTATTGTATTAATGTGAAACACACCTTTTGAAACGGAGGACATACCTCTTTTTTCAAATGCTTTAAGAGCTTGCATTGCATTTTCTTTAGAAGACTCTTTAACAAAAGTTTCTACTTTTTTTGCTAAGTTTCTTACCTCAGATTTTATGGATTTGTTTCTTATTCTTTGAGCTTCAGATTTAACCAAGAATTTTTCAGCTGCTTTTTTATTTGGCATAACAAAAATACACTAATTTATAATAATTAGAAGGAAAATAATATTAATTTTATTAAATGTCAACTAAAATCTTGACTTTAAAAAAAATCTTTTTATGTAAAGAGAAAAAATAAATTAATTATGAACAAGATTGTATTTATCATTTGTATAATGTTTTGCAAAATTTCTCTTGCAAGCGAAGTTAAAAAGTCAGAAGAATCCAAGGGTAAAAATTTTGATATAAAATCTAGTTTTACTGTATTTGGGGGAAATAACAATACCAGTTTTGAAGCGACCGACCAGCCAAAAAAATTCACAGGATTTGAAGGTTTTCTTTCTGGAAAGCATACTTTTGATGTTGGTGGAGGAAGTGAAACTAAATACGGAGTTTCGTTTAATGCAAAATTAAAATCCAATAACACTTCTAACCCAATATATCTAAATGAACTTTCATTTTTTGTCTCAAATGAAGAAGAAGGCACAAGACTTTTTGGGCTTCAACCTTCTATTGCAAGTAAAATGAGAATTGATAGCACAATTCTTTCTCCATTTGCAGATGGTGTTAATGGCGTTTGGCAAAATTTAATTATCTTTCCAGAAAAAACATTTATCACTAAGCAAGGAATGTGGATGGAAACAGGATTTGCTTCAAATTACTTTTTACAAGGAGCAGAAACAGGGGACGGACTTCAACCTCTTGAGAGTTGGGGAAGTTCAAACTTTGCATTTTCATATGTGAGTTCAAGGCAGAATGGTTGGAGATTTGGCGTTTCTTATATGCCAGATAATAAGACAAATTTTTTATTACAAAAAACAGATTTAACCGATTTAAAAGGATTAAAACCCATTAATTTTGATGATAAAATATATTTGAGAAACATCATTTCCACAGGAATTAATTTTTATGATGCTTTTGGAGATTTTGAACTTGCGTTTTTTACAGGTTTTGAAAGAGCAACATCAGTTTCTGATGTAAAGAAAAGAGACTTAAATTCTTATTCTTTGGGTCTTAATCTTTCTTATTTAGGGGTGAGTTTTGGAGGTAGTTTAACAAATTTTGGCAGAAGTCTTTATGTAAAAGATGCTCAAATTCCAGGAAATAACACATTTTTTGATGAGAATGGAGTTTTATTAGATGCGGGAAAAAGCTATGTTTTTGATGTAGGTTTAGGATATGCCATACATAAATATTCAACATCAATAAGTTTTTTACAAAGTAAATATGCTAATAATCGCTTTTCTGCTGGAGTATTTTCGTTTGAAACTAAGGTAACTACAAATTTAGCAAATTATTTCCAAGTTGCAAAATATCAATTTAAAGACGCTGACTTAAATATATCTAAAGATGTCCAAAAAACCAAAGGTTGGATTTTTGTAATTGGCGTAAAATATAGTTTTTAAAATATGAGTTTTATTAGAAGTTTAGGTAGACAAACCCTTTTTTTTCTTATTTTATTATTTTTTGTATTAATTGCAATTTTTAATTACAGTTTTGTGGAAATAAATTTCTTTGGTCTAAAAAAGTTGGATATTCCTTTGTTTTTAGTGATTTTTGGGTCTTTTTTACTTGGCTCTATATTTAATATGTTGTATTTCATGTTCCATAAAAAATGATAGTAGGTTTAGGTTTGGATACAACAATTTTAAGCAGATTTACAAATCTTATCAATAATAA
>JBIKUA010000035.1:0-7017 GCA_044347825.1 Candidatus Deianiraeaceae bacterium
AACTTCTTTTGCAAGTTGTGTTGCTAATAGAATGTCCTCGTATTTGCCATTAATATTTTCCATAAAAGACTCTTTTGCCTTTTTGTCATCAGAGATAGTAAGTGCAATGTCTTCTAAAATTTTTTCTGTAGAATGCTTTACTCTATGAGGCTTTGTATTCATTGCAAACCAATATAGCATTATCTTGTATATATTAAATTCACTATCTTTTTCACCATCCTTAATGGAAACTTCATAACCATCTACTTTTAATTGCCTTTGCCACTCTATTATAATTGGTGAAATTGACATTCTGTGATATTTTACTATCGCATTTTGTGTATTTGTACTTATTATAATTTTATCTGCTATAGTTTCTTCTGGTTGCTTTAAAATTTTAACTAAAACATTACATTGTGCAAACTCCTTTCTTGGAGTATCAAGATTTGGATATGTATTGTATAAATTAAAAATTGTTGTTGAAGTTTGAAGTCCGTTAATAATTTTTGGATTTTTAATTGTTAAAAATCTAATGTTGTTCGGATTATCAGAATTGACATCTTGTGCTAATATAGTAATACCATTATTTAAAATGTCAAAATAATATTTCTCCGAGTCTGATTTCAATGTTTCTTCAATTTTTTTATTTACAATTGTATTTTTAAGATATTGCCTAATATTAGAACCTATTAATTGCTTTTCAAAACCTTTATTTTTAGCTTCTTATATCAACTCAACTATATCACTTATAGGTGTTCTAATAACATAATAAGAATTGTTTCTTCCTATCAAAACATTCTGCCCAGTGCTACCATCATTGCCAAGTTTGCATTCAAATGGTATATTTCTACTGTATTCAGTTGCAGAAAATACAGATATAGTTTCTTCGTTAATTCTTTCTTCATCCCAAATCTCTAGATGTATATTAGATTGATTAAAAGTGTTGATAAGTGCATTTATTCTCTTAGTTTGGTCTGAATTTTGCGTTTTTAAATTTCCCAAAGTGCAAAAATATGCTTTGATACGAAAACTTTGCCTATTATTATGATATTTTGTTACCTGTTCTTTAGCTTTATTTAATTTATCGTTAACTTTCACTGGGAATTGTTCTTCTCTTACAAAATGGCTATTTATAAAATTCAAAAATGCTGATATGTCATCAGTTGATATTGTTGTAGATGTTTTAGATTGAATAAAAATAATTTCTTTTTCATTTGTACTATGCTTGTTATCATTTTCATCCTCTTCGTCAATGATGTAGGCATCTATTTTTTCTTCTTTTTCGGTAATTACACACTCAGAGGCAGTTTCAAAATTTTTATCATCTTTTATCAAGCAAACACTAAAAATTTCAAAAGCTCTTGAAGTAATGGAGCTATCATCATTTTTTACATTTAAGACCTTTTTATGTTCTTTAACAAATTCTTTACATTTATCAAAATGCATTTTAGTGATTGTATCTTTCATATATAATAGAATATTCTAAATACAATAGATTAAATTTGATTTAGAAAAAGTCAATATTAATTCAGTCAATAATTCGCAAAACTGACTTCATTTAAAATCTTCTTTATTTCCTTCACTTCCTTTGAATAAAACCCTGATTTGAAGTTTGCCTTCGCTGATGCAATTTTGCCTTCTTGTGTTATTGCACCTGTAGAAAGCCCTCCGTGAAGCCTGCACCTGCCATTTTTCATTGCCTTGCCTTTGCAAATTCCCCCATTCCTTTTGTTTGCTCCGCAATTCGGGTGCTTTGTTAAATCGTAAGGTTTATTGCCGTTTTTTAAAATATATTCCATATCAAGCCTTATGTTTATTAATTTTTTTATTAATTTTTTCATCACTCCTCACAACCTCCTTAATTTCCCGCTTTTCTTCAATTTGGTTTTGCGGAGAGTTTGCAATATAAGTTTGGTTTAAAGTGTTGCTTGAAAGTTCTTTGTTATGTTTATTCCCGTGCGATAAGTTTTTAAATTAATCATTCCACTTGAAAAAGCAGAACTTGATTTTATCACAAGCTTTGCAAAATCCTGCAAATGAGAAATGTATTGAGTATTTTTCATATGCTGAAACATTTTTATATTTAACTCTTTAAGCAAAAAAAGATGGAGCAAATGAAAGGTTTCTATAGTGTCCTTAGGGTTATTTGAAATTATAAAATCAATTGCTTCAATATGCTTTTCCATACTTTCAATTCCAAGCACTGATATAATTTGCTTTAAAAATGAGTTTATAAAATCGTAATTGTTATTATAATCTAAGCCTAAAATAGAAGAAAGGTCTATCATCTTTTTATTCCTTAAATTCTTAAGTTTGTTTTCCAATTCTCTTTTTGTAGAGTTGTTTTTTTCACTATTCATATGGTGCAATTAAAAGTTTTTTGTTTCAAGTGTGTGAAACGCTTGTTTCAAGTTTGTTTCACTTTGCGTTTTAATTAAAATCCTGTAAATAAAGGGCTTTATAGAAAATGTTTCATTTTTGTTTCTTTTGCCGTTTCGTTGTTTCAGTGTTTTATTTTGTAATGGCTTGTAAAAGTGAAACATAAATTTATTTTTTGTTAATAATGCGATTTACTTTTGAAAGACTAACCCCCAGTTCCTTTGCAATTTCTCTTTGACTTATATTCATAGAATGAAGCTCAAGCACTTTTGCTTCAATTCCAAGTTCTAAATCTTTAATTTCAAATCCGTTTTCAGTTAAAACCGCCTCAAATGACTTAGCCTCATCACCCGTAAAGTTTCTTGATTTTTCATATACAACTTCAAATCTCGCACCTTCGCTTTGATTGTAATCTTGAGGCTTTTTAAGGTTTATGACGGTATCAAGTATATCTTCCTTCTTTGAGTTCCCTCTTTGCTCTCCGTTTTTTCCTGCGTGATGCACCATTAAAACCGCTATCCCCCTTCTTCTTAAAGATAAAATCCAGTCTTGAATTATAATCCAGCTTTCACTTTCATTTTCTCTTCCTGTTCTGCAAAGAGTGGAAAGGTTATCAATTACAACAAGTTTTGTATCTTCACTTATGTAATCATTGATGATTGTTTGACCTTCTTTTGTTGCAAGGTCAGGCATTCCTTCCTCTTGCACTTCAGGATTTATGATAATTAAGTTTTCAGGGTTGTAATTTGCATTTCGTTTAGCAATTGATAAAAGCCTTTGTTTTATTGTTTCAAGTGGCATTTCTCCATCAATAAAAAGCACTTTTCTTTGAATTGAAACCTTCCATTTACCGCAAAACATATTGCTTCCGCTTGCAACTGCAAAAGAAATTTCAAGACTGACAAAAGTTTTCCCCACTCCTCTTTTAGCGTAAATCATAGCAAGGCTACCTTCTTTTAATAACAGGATTTAGAATAAACTCTTTTTGAGGTATTTTTTACTTTTACAAATAAAATACTTGACTTTTTAACAATATAAAAATAGCGTTTTGTAATTGTATTACAATTATTTTCTTCAAATGAAATTTTGGCAATATTTATTAAGCGTAAAACTTTCTTTAATCGTATTTGGTGGTATTATTATAAATAACAACAGCGTTTTGCACTTTATTCAAAATCTTATCAATCAAACTTCACGATTAGAAATTATAATTGTATTAATTCTTACATTGATATCAATTTATGTTATAATGTTATGGGGAATTAAATGGGTTTATATTACTTTTTCTAAATTAAATAAATGGTGGGAAAGTACTTTTTCCGAATTAGAAACTCTTATGATAATTGGCGGTATTGTTGTAGGAATATTTCTAATTGCAATTAAAAGTAATGACTACATAGAGATTATACCTATCATTGCATTATATTTACTATTTATCTTTGCTTTTAAAATTGTGCCATATTTTGGCAAAAACGCTTCTAAAATATTTGCAAGAAAAATAAATTTATTTTTTTTGTATTTGACGGTAATTTTTTTATTAAACTTACTTGTAATACCAAAATATATAGATATGTATTTTATTTCAGATGAAATCCTATATATTTTAATGGTTTCATTTTTGGAGATAGCTATATTCCCAATATTGTATTTTAAATTATTGCCAACAATGATTAATAAAGATGAGCATAAATTTTTTGCTATTTTGATATTAAGTTTTATGTCTTCAATAATGTTTCATGGAAACGAAAGAATATCAATTATATTAGCAAGCTTTATATTTTTAGCATTAATAATGCTCCAAAAGACCCTGCTCAAAAACTCTAATTAATTTTTTGCGGTTTTGATGGCAGAAATTCTTGCTGTTGTAAGAAGTGCAAAACTAAGCCATTGATCCGTTTTCTTCCATATTGCAAATTTTTAAACATTCTTCGCAATACAAGTTGTAAGAAATATCATTTAATTGAGTTAAAAATTTTTTATATATCAGCCATTTAAAAGGCTTTATATATTCTTGCATTTTTGAAATATTGTAAAGATTTACTACTTTGTGCTTGATTGAAAAAGTATATTTTATGCAATTCTAAAAAGGCTTCTGTATGGTGTATTTCCTCTAAAACATCCATTATATTGCCTTTCTTAAGTTTAACATCAATGCCTTTTAATTGAAAATATTCATTTAATTTTGCAGGATTAATATTTTCTACAACCTCTTTTACTCTTGTTTTTTCTATTACCATAACTTACTTAATAATGCCAGTTGCCTTTTCCATTGCTTCACGCACTGGGTCAAGGTTTAGTCTTGCATATACATCGGTCGCTTTAGAGGATTTATGCCCTAAAGTCTTGCTTATAATATAAGAATTTGCACCACTGCCTGCAAGCAAACTTCCAAGTGTTCGCCTTAAGTCGTGAATTCTAAAATCTTTTATTCCAGCTCTAGTTAAAATAGTTTTAAAAGCTCTTTTTGGCTCAACTAAATGCCCTTTAGTTCCTAATTTACTCTCAAAAACAAAAGGGGAGGTTGATTTAGCTTTTCTTGCGTTTATTATATCAATGCTATTTTCAGTTAAAGGAATTGTCAAGCAAAACTAGTTTAATCCAATTTAACATTCAATAATTCGGAAGTTATTTTTATTAACTCAATTGTTCTTGCATCAATCTTTTTTATGCTCCAAGTTGGGTCATTTATATTTCCGTCAATAACTTTCCTTGTAAGTTCTGAATTTGTTTTTTTATTATCAAAAAGACCTTGATATATTTTTAATTTATCTATAAATGGTTTGTTTCCTGCTGAAGGGTTTTTTCTTCCTTCTTTTGAAAGTAATGTTAAATTACCAAGTTTATTATGATTTTCTTCATGCTCTTCTTGTGTAAAATTATAACTTGCATTTGGTGTTTGGGGTAAAATATGTTCTATTTGATATCTAGCTAAATCTAAATATCCGCTATCGTCAACTAGTCTATATTCTATTGAAAGAAGTAGTGGTTTTATCCATTTTGAATTATAAACATTTTCACTTTTTAAATTAGCTTTAGCTTCCATTATTATATTTTTTTCTCTTAAACTTCTATTTAATATTTCATCTATTTCACTCTTTTCTTTAATGGCTTTAATAATATTAAATGATGTTTGCTTAATGGTATTAATATTAGAACCTGCAATATATTGTAGAAAATAAAATTGACATATTTTTTTCAATAATTCTTTTTGCTCTGTTTCACTAGATATATTCCTAAAAGTTGCAAAAATAATGGCATCAATATAGCTTGTCCATGGTAAATAATCTAACATATTTGAGTATTTATCAGTCTCTATCTTCTCATATTTATTTATATAGTTCTGCATTGATTTTAGTATTTCTTGAGAAAGTTTTAAAATATCGTTAGGTAATTTATTTTTTATAAACTCTACTTCAAAGCTTTTACTTAAATTGTTTTGTAGGTTTCTTCCTACATGAGAAAGATAATATGACGTAAACACAAAATCGTGATCCCATTCCTCGCCATCTAAAATTTTCATAATTTCTTTCCAGTTATCATTAAATTGTTTTTTTGCATCTTGATTATCTTTTAATGCATTCAACATTCTAACTTTTATAATATCAACTTGAGAAAGAGGCTCACCCTTACTATTGATTGTATTAAAAATTTTAAGTGCATCATCTTCATTTGTACACTCAATAAATAAAAGGGTTATATTTTCAAGAACGTAATCTGTAAATTTTAAAAGCTCTTCCGTGTTTGTTTTTTCTGCAAGTTCAAAGAACTTTTTAGCATTCTTAAAAACATTGGAATCTTTAAATTGTTTGTCATTTTTATTTTGTTCAAAAAAAAGCTTTAACTCTTCTTTTGTATTAATTCCATAAATGTCATTTAATATACGTTGATTTATAGTCTCTTGTTGAAGAATTAGTCTTTTATAGCCCTCAAAATCATCTGAAATTGATCTATTGATTACTTTTAGTATTTTTGAATCTTGATTAAAAAAATGTCTTAAAACTAAAAATAGTATTGTAAACGTTGTAATTCTCTGCTGTCCGTCTATTATATCACTTCTATTGCTACCATTCGGCTTCATAACAAGCAAATTGCCCATAAAATAATCTTTATCTTTATTTTCTTTTTCTTCCATTATATCTTCCCAAAACTCTTCTATTTTTTCTTCGTCCCATACATATGGTCTTTGATATTCTGGTATTGAATATAACTTATTAGAAAATACATTATCGTCTGTATGTAATTTGTGTAATTTTACTTCTTTTGCTTCAAATTGTTTACTCATAAATATAAATTAATAATTGTTGCTTTATATTTGTATAAACGAATATATATATATCAAGCTTTTTTGTTTGAAAGTATCGCCTTTGTTGCCGTTTCAAAGGCACTTCTTACGGGATCTAAATTAAGCCTTGCATAAATGGCGGTAGAATTTTGAGATTTATGCCCTAAAGATTTGGCGATAATTGTAAGACTTGCACTCGTTTTAACACTTTTGAAGTTATGTAATGTGTGGCACCATAAAGGTTAAATTTCCAACTCAACACTAACCCTTTCTTTGCTTGTCTTCCCCCCCATTAATTGCCCAACTTTGGTTTTTGTATTGTAGTTAAAGCTCTCGCCTTTTAACTTTGCGTTGTTTTTAGACGATGTAGCATACAC
>JBIKUA010000036.1:0-6921 GCA_044347825.1 Candidatus Deianiraeaceae bacterium
TTACTTTTCCAACGATGTAATCTGCACTAAATAGCATACCAACGGCAATTATAACGGATACAATTGTAACGGGGCTAACTGGATTCATTGTGTTTGCTGCAAATAAGTTCAGAGCAAGACCAATAACCATTAAAACCGCAATAACTTTTGCAATTGTGCCAGTAAAAGCTTTTATTGCTTTACATAAAAGCCCAGCGACGGGGTTGTTTTCTGCTAATTTTAAACGCTTACTAACTTCAGATTGTGCAGCTTTTACCTCAGGTGCTTTTTGAGGAGCGTTGTTATTTGATGGAGCTGGCTCACTCTCACCTAAATCAACGGCGGCATTTACAGTAAAAAATACGCAAAAAAATAGTATGAAAAAGAGTTTTTTAAGCATTTCATATAAAAAAATTTCTAAAAACTAGCTAAGGAAAATTTTTTTAAATGTCAAATTATTTTTATCAAAAAATTTTACTAAAACTTCTTGCTAAATAAAAAAAATTAAACTAAAACATTAGTGCGTAGTTTATAATTTGTGATGTTTTATCAAAATTTACCAATAAAAATACTAACTTCTTACATCTTAAAAGTTTTTATTGTAAGGTTTGTAATTGTAGTTTTTTTTGCCTCAATACTGGTTAGTTTGATTGATTTTGCAGTATCTGGAAGCATAAACTCCTTTTCCTTTTTACTAAATTTAAGTAGGATTTTTACATTTGCTTTTTTTGTTTCGTCCGCTTGGGCTATAGTTTCAATGCAAAAAACAAGAGAGTTTATTATGCTTCAAGTTTGCACAATTTCACCTTTCAAAATTATAGGAATATTCTTTCTTTTTAATTTATTATTTTCCTTGTTTTACATTTTTGTCTACGATGAAATTCTAATGCAAAAATTTTATCCAAAAACAAATACAAAAAATCTCTATTTGTCAAAATTTTCTGTCTATGTAGGAGGAAGTAAAAATGACTACGAAATTCTTTCCATTAATAAGGTAAATTTTAATGATGAGAAAAAAATTTTTCATTTTACATCTGGGGACTTTTTTAGCTTTGAAAACGGCAAATTTATGGCTCATAAAACCCTTGAGAAGGACACCATAACAGCTGACAACGATTTTATTTTTATACCTAAAAATAAAATTCAACTGAAATATAATTTTGATACTTTGAGTAAATATTTCAAAGAAATGACGCAGAAAGAATCTTTCCAACCCTTTTTAAGCAAGGTAAAACTTGCTCTTGAGTTTGAAAAATCTAAATTGGAAAATCGTAAATTAAAGCTTGAGATTTTTGAGCAAATTCAAATCATAATTTCTTTTTTTTACATGACTTTTATCTCTTTTTTATTCTTTTCTCACATTCCACCACGAAGCCCCATTTTATCTCGTTTTTTCTTTGCAATATGCTTTCTTGCAACAGTATACATTATAAATATGATTTTAATGGGGTGGGTAAGGCAGTTTAGCGTTTTAAACCCAGCTTTAATACTCTCTCCTTCAGTTATCATTTTTCTTACTATGATTGGATTTTTTACATTAAAAAAAACCTGAAAAACACCCTAAAACAAAAAGCTTCCACCATCTACATTTATGTTAATGCCGTTGATGTAGGAGTTTGTTGCTAAAAAGTCAATTGCCTTCACAATATCTTGCGGTGAACCTTTCCTTTTTAGTGGAATTTTAGCCATTTTTGTTTTCATATATTGCTCTAAATCTTGCGGATTAAAGCTTGATACATTTTCTTCCTCTAAGATAAAACCGGGGGAGATGCTGTTTGCACGGATTTGCGGGGCAAGAGAGAAGGCGGAAAATCGTGTTAGCTCGTCTAATGCTTTTTTTGAGAGCAGATAGCTGGTGAAGTTTGTGTTTCGGCGGATTATGTTTTTATCTAGCATGTTGATAATAAGCCCCTCCTCGGGAGCAAAATTTTGTTTTGCAAATGCTTGAATTAGGAATAGGGGGGTTTTTAGTTGAATTGTGAAGTCTCGCTCAAATTCTTCTTCGGTGATGTTTTGGATGGAATTTTGTTGGAAAACCGAGGCATTATTTATGAGAATGTGAATTTTGCCAATCTTTGAAATTGCTTCATTAAAAGTTGCAACTGTGGATTTTGTATCTTCAAGATTTGCCTTGAAAATATGGCAGTTTTCCCCGATTTCTTGCTTTAAAGCGAGAGCCTCTAAGGAAGATGAATTATAAGTTATAACAACTTTTGCCCCTTCTTTAGCAAAGAACCTTGCAATTTCTGCTCCAATTCTTTTTGCACCGCCAGTAATAAATACTGTTTTATCTTGAAATTTCATTGATTTGTTGAATAATTTGCTCTTTTGCTTCTAGGAATTCTGGAATGTCCTTTTTTGCAAGGGTTTTTGAGACAAACGAGGTTGCCTTTGTTGGGTTGATTTTAACGCCATCTTTGATTACTTCATAATGTAAGTGAGGACCTGTGGAGTATCCCGTGGAGCCAACATACCCTATTACTTCCCCCTGCCTTACTTTGGAGCCTTTTTGTAAGCCTGACCTAAAGCCGTTTAAGTGAGCATATGCGGTTTGGTATGTTGAGTTGTGGCGGATGATTATGAGCTTTCCGTACCCAACTTTGGGCCCTCCATTCCAGCCGATGAATTCTATGGTTCCGTTTGCGGCGGAGAAGACGGGCGTTCCCCTTGGAGCGGCGAAGTCTATGCCTGCATGTAAGCGTGTGAAACCGAGAATTGGGTGCTTTCTGTTGCCGAATTTTGATGTCAGCCTTGCACCGGGAACGGGGGTTTTGAGGAATGATTTTGCACTTGCCTCGCCTTTTTGGTTGTAGTAATCGCCTTTAAATAGGTAGTATTCAAATGAACGGGAGGCGGATTTTGTAAGGTTGATTTTTGCAAATAAAATGTTGCCGTAAGCGAGCTTTTTACCTGTTTTTTCGTCGTAAATTTCTTCGTAAAAAACTTCAAATTCGTCCCCTTCTCTAACATCTCGCTGAAAGTCCACATCAAAGCTGTAAAGACGGATTAGATTTTCTAGCAAATTTGGGCTTAAACCTGCATCAATTCCGTTTTGATAAAGGCTTGAGGTAATTTTGACGGTTGCAAATTTGAGGCGTTTTGCTTTTTCAAAAGGTACGATGTTGATTTCAAAAATACCGTCTTTTTTTACAACTTCCACAACCTCCTCTTTTGTTTGAAATGATAGGGATTTGAAGATATTTGTTTGGTTTTTGGACTCAAGCGATGGCATAATTTCATCTTCTGTTTGCACGAATGGGCTGTATTTTACTATTGTTGTGTAGGATATATCCAGCTTTTGCCCTGCAAAAATCTTCATTTTTTTGAATTTTTCGCTTAAAAGATTTATAACCGCCCTGTAATCTGTGCTTGCAAATTCAAAGGATGCAAAAATGCTTTCTAAACTATCGCCATATTTCACGACATATTCAATTACTTCCTCGTTTTCACTTTCTTCCTCAACTTCGGTGATTGGTTCAAACATTATGCCTTGTTCTAGCTGTTTTTCTATGTAAAAATTTTGAAAGTCCTCCACTATCTCTTTTTTAAGGTGAAACCCTTTTGTTTTAAATATCATTATTGCAAAAAGTATTCCAAAAAATGCGATAATTCCTGATATTATAAGGTTTTTATTACTCATTATTTTTAAAAATTTTTCCTTTAATTATTATGGTTTGTTCGCTGTTTTTTTGTGCGAAGATTTTTGCGGGAACTATGGCGTCTATTTCTCCATCTTTTGAGTTGAGGGTTAGGTATTCCAGAATTTGCTCTTTTTGTGATTTTGGCTTACCTAAGGTGAATTTTAGGCTTTCTTCCTTAATTACATCCCCTTTTGAGTTGTAAAAAGTGTAGCTTATTGTGATGGAATCTTGGCAGAAGAATTTTGACTTTTCCCTTGATACGCCTGTGCTTTCTGGGTAGATTGTTTTGAAGGATTTGATTTCTTTAGGGGAGAAATTTAGGTTGCCTATTACTTCTTTAACTTGCACTTTTAAGATGCCTGATTTTTGGGCATCATCTGGGTTTTTTACCATAATTGCGGGCATAATTCCGAGGCTATTGATAAAAACTTCAAATCTATCTCCGCTTGAGGTTAAAGTCAATGCTCTATTTAGTTCGCTGTAAAGCTCTTTGCTTTGCTTCAATTCGCTTATATTTAGGTTGTTTTTGGAGTAGATGGCGTCCCCCTCTTCAGTGAAAAGTGATATATCTATTTTGTAAGAGTTGGAGCAGAGACCTACTCTTGAACTTTTATTTTGAGGGGAGAAAAAGGTTGTTTTAAAAGGTGGAAGCTTGATTGCGTTTGTTTTTTCTCGCTCTTCTTTTAGTGTGTTTGTTATTTGATTAATTGCCTCAATTACGCCTTCTGATTTAATTTCTAGTTTTTGTTCTGGGGCTTCTAAAACTTCTGTTTTTTTTGGTAGAGTGAGTTTGTAATCTTTGTTTTTGAAGTAAAATTCTATTAGACTATAAAAGCAAATTGCGATGCAGGCGTAAAAAAGAGGTTTATTGCTTTTTGCGAACATAACTATAAAAATGAGTTTTGAAGGTTGAGGTCAAAGCCGATATGCTCTAGGCATTGCCTTGTGAGGCACCTCCCTCTTGGGGTTTTGGTGATGAAGCCTGTTTGAATTAGATATGGCTCAATTATATCTTCTATACTATCTCTTTCTTCTGATATCCCTGCGGCGATTGTTTCAAGCCCGACTGGTCCCCCGTTGTATTTTTCTGCGATGAAGTTGATGTAGTTGATATCTCCTTTATCAAGACCTATACTATCTACTTCTAGCCTTTCAAGGGCTTCTTTTGCAATTTCAAGGGTTATGGAGCCTGTTTGCGAGAGAACTCCCGCAAAATCCCTCACTCTTCTAAGTAGGCGGAGGGAAATTCGTGGAGTGCCTCTAGCTCTTTTTGCAATTTCTTCTGCTCCGTCTTTTGAGATTTCTGCTTGTAAGAATTTTGCCCCTCGCAAAACGACGGAGGTGAGTTCTGTTTTATTGTAAAATTCTAGGTTGCATAAAATTCCAAAACGCCCTCTAAGAGGAGCACTTATCATGCCAAATCTGGTTGTTGCACCTACAAGGGTGAATTTTGGGAGGTCAATTTTGATGGTTCTAGCGGCGGGACCTTCCCCAATTACTATATCTATTGCAAAATCCTCCATTGCAGAGTAGAGAATTTCTTCTACTGCTATTGAAAGGCGGTGGATTTCATCAATAAATAAAACATCGTTTGGCTCTAGATTTGTGAGGATAGCGGCTAAGTCTCCTGCTTTTGTGATGGCTGGCCCTGAGGTGGATTTAAAGCCAACACCCATCTCATTTGCGATGATTTTTGCGAGGGTTGTTTTTCCTAAACCGGGGGGGCCGTAAAATAGGGTGTGGTCTATCTGTTCTCCTCTTTTTTTGCTGGCTTCGATGAATATTTTTAGGTTGTCTTTTAGTTTTGTTTGCCCTATGAAGTCCGCAAGGGAGATGGGTCTTAGTGCTAATTCATCTTCCTCTAATTTTGCTGTGGTTAGAACGCCTTTTTTCATTTTATAAGAAGATAAAAAATATATTTGCGATGATGGAAATTGCAATTAGGAGTTTTATCCAAATGCTGATTTTGTTTTGGGAGCTTGAGGTGAAAGCTAACTTTTGCTCATCAAAATACATCGTTTTTACAATTCTTAGGTAGTAATAACTGGAGATAACGGAGGCAATTACTGCAACAACTGGCAGGTAGTAACTTGCGTTTTTGATTAGCTCGGAAAGAACGGCATACTTGATAAAGAACCCTGCAAGTGGGGGAATTCCTGCACTTGAAAACATTAAAACGGCAAGTGAAAATGCTAGGTATTTGTTGGATTTTGAAAGCCCTTTTAGGTCATCTACTTTACCTTGATATTGCGGGTTTAGGCTTAGGGCGGAAATTACTGCAAAAATACCGATGTTGATGAAGGTGTAAATTAGGAAGTAATAAAACACGGTATGAGGTAGGAAATTTACGGAAAATAGGGATAAAACAAAACCCATATGAGCTATTCCGCTGTATGCTAAAATCTTTTTGATTTCTGTTTGACGAAGGGCTCCTAAAGCTCCAATTAGCATTGATATTCCTGCAAAAATTGTAATTATATCAAAGAATACGGAAAGTGCAACTGGAATGTGTGATAGTTTTGAAAGAATCATTTTTAGCATCACAAAAAATGCCATGATTTTTGGGGCGATGGAGATGAAGGAAAGTGAGGAAGAGTTCATTCCTGAATATACATCGGAAGCCCAAAAGTGGAAAGGGAAGGTTGTTGTTTTGAAGAAAAGCCCAAAAAAGAACATTAAAAAACCGATGATAAGCCCGATTTTATTTGCTTCTAGGGTTGCAAAATCTACTTCATTTAGTTGGAAGTTGCCTCCTGAAAAGCCATACACTAGCGAAAGCCCGTAAATCATAATGCAGGAGGAAACGGCACCGATTAGGAAATACTTCATTGCAGATTCGTTTGAGCGGGCGTTTTCTCTATTTAGGGATGCAATGATGTATCCTGCTATTGAAGTTAGCTCAATTCCTAGGTAAATTCCTATTATATTTTCGGCAAATATTGCAAAGAGCATTCCTGCAAAGGAAAGCACTATCATAGGATAAACCTCAAAACGGGAGACTGCAAGCCTTTTATCGTTTGCTATTATTATAATAGATGAGATGCAGATGATGGCAATTAGTATTTGGTAGAAAAAACCTCCCACTAGTGAAAATGGAAAATTTTGCGACTGTAATGCTAGTTGCATTTGTGTTATTACTGGTAAGAAGGCTATTAAAATTGCAAAGATGGATGCCAAAATTGCAAAAATCTTGGCCTTTTTTTCTTTAAGAAAAACGCCGAAGAATATGGTTAATACTGCCAAAAGCCCGCTTGCAAATGGGCTAAAAAAGTTCACGCTATGCATAATTTAATTTTATGAT
>JBIKUA010000037.1:0-6847 GCA_044347825.1 Candidatus Deianiraeaceae bacterium
TCCTTGAAGTAAGCTAAAAAAACCTCGTGTGAGGCGTTTTTGAGAAAGTCTGCTGATGGCTCTTGCACCGTCCAAATTACCCCCGATTGAAGTGGGTTTTGCAGAGGAAGCACAGCGAGTGGACCTTGCGGGGCGAAGCTTTCCACCGCTATATTTTTATGCTCCTGTGTGTGGGATATATTGAAAACGAAGGCTGTTTGCTTGTAATCTACATTAAATTTCATTTTGGAAGAACCTTTGCCGAGGCAGTTTAAGACAAGTTTAAAGCGATTTTTTGTGCCATCTTCAAGTTCAACTTCTCCGTTTTCCGCATACTTGACGGATTTATTTACAATTTCCACGCCAAGTCTTGCAATTTCCTTCAATAAAAAGGCTTTTAAATCAAAATTATGCACTACATATCCAAACGGATTAGGCGAGATTTCAGGGGCATCAAAGCTTAAAATGGGGCTTTTTTGCACTCCCTCAAAGGTGTAGATGTGGAAAATAGGGGAAAGAAAAGGGGTGAGACCTTCTTTTAGCCCTAATTCCGCAAGAAATTCAATGCTTTCAAAAGTTAAGACGGAGGTTCGGGTGTCGTTTTTGTAACTTTCTAAACTTCCGCCTTCAAAAATCGTGGTTTTAAGCCCCAATTTTGCGGATAAAATACCCGCTATAAGCCCATTAAGCCCAAGCCCTAAAACTGCCACGCTTTGCATAAAAAACAAATTTTTTTTATATTAAAATGAGAAAAATTAAAAATCAAGAGGTTTTTGTGGTTTTTGACATCTATTTTGGTTTAACTTAGAGCCTGTAGATGCATACACCTTGCGGTTTATGGGTCGTTACTGCCCCTTCTTCTTCGCATAAAATTTTCTAGGAAAGATGTGTGGAATTGTTGACTAGAGAAATTTAATTAAGGTTTTATAAAACTTTTTTCACTTTTTACAAATAAAACTTGACAATTATATTTTCTTTGGTTAAAAGTATGTAATTATTATGTATTTTAGTAGGTATTTTATTTAGGCAAGTATGAATCTTCTTCAAAAATTTGAGCAAAAAACTATTGCAAGTGTTAAGTCTAACAGAGAGGCATCTAAATTTGAAAGCTTTAATATAGGGGACACAGTAAATGTAGGTGTTAAAATTGCCGATGTTTCAGGTTTTAGAACCCAGTTCTACGAGGGCGTTTGCATTGCAAAAGCTAACAAAGGTGCTAGAAGCTCCTTCACTGTTAGGAGAATTGGTGCTGGAAGTGAAGGAATTGAGCAAATTTTTATGTATTATCTTTCAAATATTGAGTCAATTAAAGTTACGAGGAGGGGTTCTGTGAGAAGAGCAAAACTTTACTACTTGCAAAACTTAAAAGGTAAGGCTGCAAAAATTAAAGAAAAATTCTTTCCTAGAAAAGATGGCAAATAATTTGCTATTTGCACTTTTTACTTACCTCTTTTCCGCCATTCCTTTTGGTCTTTTAATAGGAAAGGTATTTTATGGTAAAGATGTAAGGAAATTTGGGTCAGGAAATATTGGGGCGACGAATGTTTTTAGAACCTGTGGCAAGGTTGCTGGAATTTTTACCTTTCTTTTAGATGGGTTGAAAGGTGCTATACCTGTTTTAATTTACAAGGCTTACTTAGGTGAATTCATTTACTTGATGGCGTTTGTGGCTATTTTAGGGCATATCTTCCCTGTTTATCTCAAATTTAGGGGCGGTAAGGGGGTTGCAACCACGCTTCTTGTTTTGTTTGCTCTTAACTTCAAACTTGGGCTTTTGGCACTTGGCATAATTGTGGTGTTTATAGTGTTGTTTGGCTATGTTTCGCTTGCTTCTATTATGATGTCCCTCTTGCTTTTGCCATTTTCGGCGTTTGATGTTGCTTTGAGCGGAAATTATAATATGCTTATTTTCAACTTTGGTTTTGTGGCGTTGTTCTGCTTTAAACATATTGATAATATAAAAAGATTGCTGAAAGGCGAGGAAAGTAAGATGTTTAAAAAATCAATTTTTTAATTATTTTATGCAACTTGGAGTGGTGATTTTTATACTTTCCGTTTTTGCCTTATGGTGGATGGAAAAAATGGAGGTCTCCCGCACTAAAAGAAACATAATTGCCATATTTATGGGCGGATTTGTTGGCGTTTTGGTGCAAAATGTGAGCTTTTTCTCCCCTCATTTCACTTCCACTCTATTTGGAGTTTTAGGCACGATTTACCTAAGATTTTTACAAATGTTGACATATCCTGTGGTTTCTGTTGCCATTTTGCTTGCATTTCTTAAAATTGGTGAGAAAAATGAAGGAATTAAGTCGCCCTTTTTAATTGTAGGGATATTGCTAGGAATGACGGCTGTTTCCGCGCTTATTGGCGTGCTTTGTGTTGTGATTTTTAAGCCTGATTTATCTTCTCTTGTGGGAATTATGGCGGATGAAAGCACTTTAACTGCGTTAAATAACAGGGAGGCTTTGCTTAAAAAACCGCTTGACAAGATGATAACGGACTTCATCTCCACCAATCCTTTTGCGGATTTAGCGGGGGCAAGAAGTGTTTCGCTTGCTTCTATTGTGATTTTTTTCTCCTTTGTGGGGTTTGCCTTTTTGTCGCTTAAAAAATCTTCTCCTGATGACGCTCTTAAATTTCAATCTATGGTTGAAGTTGCTTATAAAATTTTGATGATTTTAGTTGGATTTGCTTTAAAAATAACGCCTTACGGTGTGCTTGGACTTTTTGCGAAAATTTCTATAAATCTTGACCTTGCTTCTATTTCAAAACTTCTGAATTTTGTTTTGATTTCCTACTTGGCAACTTTTGTGATGTTTATCTTCCACGGATTTTTGCTTGGAATTACTGGCACAAACCCTCTTTCTTACTATAAAAAAACTTTTGAATTGCTTGTTTTTGGCTTTTTTTCTCGCTCTAGCAGTGCTTCAATTCCGTTAAACATAAAAACGCAGGTGGAAAAGCTAGGGATATCCCCTCATAATGCAACTATTTCTGCGAGTTTTGGCTCAATTGTGGGGCAGAATGGTTGTGCAGGAATTTACCCTGCAATGCTTGTTGCGATGGTTGGTGCGGGAATGGGGGTTGATGTTTCCAGCATTAATTTTATTTTATACCTGATTTTAGTGGTAACGGTGAACTCGCTGGGGATTGCAGGCGTTGGAGGTGGTGCGATTTTTGCGGCGATTGCGAGCCTTTCTGTTTTTGAGATGCCTTTTGCGATAATTGCTCTGCTTGCAGGAATAGAGCCGATAATAGATATGGCGCGCACGGCGTTAAACATCAATGGAGCTGTGGTTTCCTCGGTTATAACGGACAAATTTACTTCAAATTCTTCAAAAGATGGATAACCTCCTGCCCTGCCCTTTCTAGGCTTGAATTTGCGAATTTTGCGTTTATTTCTTGCTTGAATTGGTAGTTTTTTTCAAGTGCTTCGTGCATAAAGCTGGAGGCGAAGGAGCCGTCTTTTATTTTTGTGAGAACTTGACGCATTCTCTCTTTTACGCCTTCGTTTATTAGGAAGTCCCCCGTTGTAAAACCGCCGTATTTTGCGGTGTTTGAGATGGAGGAAAACATTGAATTTACGCCTTTTTCGTAGATTAAATCTGCAATGAGTTTAAGTTCGTGAACGCACTCGTAATAAGCGATGATAGGGGGGAAGCCTGCCTCGCACATTACATCAAAAGCGGATTTAAAAAGTGAGATAACTCCGCCACAAAGTACGGTTTGCTCTCCAAAAAGGTCGCTCTCGCATTCTTCTTGAAATGTTGTTTCTAGAACTTTTTTGGAGCCTATTCCGAATGCGATATCAAGTAGAATTTGGTTTAAATCGTCGTTGACTTGGTGAAAGCTTGCGATGAGGCTAAAAATTCCAGCCCCTGAGAGGAAATTGCCTCGCACCGCCCTGCCCACGGCTTTTGGGGCTATCATTCCTATGTTGTAGTCTTCAAAATTTTTGACATATCCAAAATGGAAGGAAAATCCGTGTGCTACTATTATTGTGCCTCCTTTTTTGAATTGAGGATTGATATAGGATTTAAAAAATTCTGCGTGGCTTTCGTCTGGCGTTAAAAGTATGAGAATATCGGCTTCTTGCACGCCATCTTTAAAGGAAACTACCTCAAAACCTAGGTTTTTTGCAACTTCTATTGAGGGAGAACCTTCTTTTAGTGCGATTTTTACCTGAAATCCGCTGTCTTTTAAATTTTGGCTTTGATGTGAACCTTGCGACCCAAAACCGACGACAACTATTTTTTTATTTTTTGCAAATGATGGAATTCTGGAGGAGATGTCTTTCATTTTTGCTCTAAAGTTTGCTTTAATTTTTGCGTTAAGGAGGAGATTGTGTCAATGAGGATTTTATCTACCTCTTCTTGTGAGTAGGTTTTTTTTGTGCTGCCCTCCCCTTGAAGGAATAAATCCTCTTGTTTTGCGTTGTTTTTAAGGGCGTTGTTTTCTTCTAAAAGTGAGAGTGCGGAAAGGACGAGTGCCATTTCTTGGTCGTACACTCCGAAGGCGGATATTATTTGATTTACCCTGTAATTTAGAGATTTTGAAAGATTTTTTAAATCTTCCTGCTCTTGAGCTGAAAAATTTGAGATATCGTATATTTTAGAACCGATTGCAATTTTATTAGACATACCAATTTAAATGGTGGGTTCGAGTGGACTTGAACCACCGACCACATCCTTATCAGAGATGTGCTCTAACCAACTGAGCTACGAACCCGTTTTTCAACTGATAATTTTTATATTTGTGTTTTTTTAAGAAGTCAAGCATTATTTTGTTTTTTTCTCAAAATTTTTTCTAAAAACTTTCTAAAATTTTTTTTATTAAAAAGTGTAAAAAATGCTTGCTTTTTTTGAAATATCAATTTAGGATATTCGTGGATGGGTGGTAGAGCGGTCTAATACAGCGGTCTTGAAAACCGCCGTGCCTTCGCGGGCACCGTGGGTTCGAATCCCACCTCATCCGCCACTAGATTTCAAATTTTTCCCCCTTAATTATTAGGTTGTATAGCTTGCGATAGGTCACAAATTTGTAGTTATATATCTTCTCAAATGCTGGTAAGGAAGCAAGGGAACGCAAGCCTTCAACGGTTTTTTCTGGCTTGAAGGAGCTTTCTTTTGCAAAATTCATGCCAAAATCAAAATTGCGGGATTTGGAGGAGGATGCGGTTAGGAATAAATCCCCTATTCCAGATGATAAAAAGAA
This sequence comes from Candidatus Deianiraeaceae bacterium, assembly GCA_044347825.1. GTDB lineage: Bacteria > Pseudomonadota > Alphaproteobacteria > Rickettsiales > Deianiraeaceae > CAZFPN01. The sequence goes on from JBIKUA010000037.1 coordinate 5,194, forward strand.
GCTACTTTCCTGCCCTCCGCATTTTTTTGCAAAGTCTATCATTTCGTGTATTAGCTTAGTAAAAATGGCACTTTTTGTGTTTTCGCACATTTGCATTCCGCTTGCAAAACCTGTGAAAATTGCGATTATGTTTTTGAAAATTCCGTATATTTCTGCCGATTTTATATCGTTTGAGATTTCGGTTTCAAAGAATTTATTTTGCAAAATTGCTTGTAAATCCTTTGCAAAAGTTAAGTTATTTGAGGAAATTGTGGAAATTGTGTAGTTTTCGCACTCTACTTCGTCGGCAAAATTGGGCCCGAAAAGTGTGGCAAAATTGAAGCCTCTTTCTAGCAAATATGAGGAAAGAAAGGGGGCTTCGGTTGTAAAAACTCCCTTTGAAAGAGAGCAGATTTTTTTAGGGATAAATTGTATGTAATTGGTAATAAAATCTTGAATTGCTTCGGTTCTAAGTGCGATGAATAGTGTGTTAAAGGTTTCTTTTTTTAGGGTATCAAAATTTAAGCGTGAAATGAGATGTGCCTCAACTCTGTTTTTTTTAAGTAAATTGAAAATGGCACTCCCCCAATTGCCAGAACCTACGACGCAAACTTTCATAAATTATTATTTCTTATTATTTGGATTTTTCAATGAGTTTGAATTTTTTATAGCATTTTGTTTTACATTCATTTTGTTGTATTCTATGAAGTTTTTAGTAGGTTTCTTTGCAGTAGTTGATTTTGTAGGCTGTGGATTATTAGATGCACTTTCCTCATCTTCTCTACGCCTTCTTTCCTCTTCTTCTCTACGCCTTCTTTCCTCTTCTTCTCTACGCCTTCTTTCCTCATCTTCTCTACGCATTCTTTCCTCATCTTCTCTACGCTTTCTTTCTTCGTCTTCTTTAATAGATGTAATTGGAGGAGTTTCAATTTTTTCCTCCGAGATTTTTTCAGGTGTTGATATTGAATTGTAGGTTGTGTCGGATGAGTTTGATTCACCCCCTCCAGTTTTAATATCTTGAATTTGCTGAATTAATTCCATTCTGTCTTCCACTTTCTTGGATACTTCAGCTATTTTTTCTACATCTGTCAAAGTTGGTTGAGGTTCGGTATTTACAGCATCATTGAATGGTTTATCTATTTGGTTATCAAATGGTTTATCTACTTGGTTATCAAATGGTTTATCTACTTGGTTATCTATTGGATTTTCTATTTTGTTATCAAACGGATTTTCCACTGCAAAGGTTGGTTCTGCATTAATTTGTGGTTCTTTTGGTAAATTTGGATATTTTACTTCTTCGGTATTGAGAGGTTTTGTGTCAATTGGTAAATCATTAGTTTGAGGTTTATTAGGAATTTCAACTTTATTTTCTCCTTTTTTGTCAATTGGTTTTTCAATTGATGGTTCTTTTACTTCAGGCTTAATCTCTTGTTCGTTATTAACTGGCGGAGGTAGGTCTTGATTAATTTTATTTTCACCTTCTAATTTGTTGTTATCTGGTAAAGGCTGGGTTTCAGGTTGTGGGTTTATATTGTTATTGTAATTATCGTTTGGAAGCTCTACTCTTTCTCTAGATGTGGTAATTGGATCTGGGTTAATAGGATTGTTATTTGGTAGTTCATCAGGTGTAGATATGGTTTTGGGAGGCATATCTGCAATTTCATTTCCACTTTGT
>JBIKUA010000038.1:0-6821 GCA_044347825.1 Candidatus Deianiraeaceae bacterium
GTGAATGTCAAGACAAATTGTATATAATCGTGAAGATATTTCAAAAAAACTATTTACTTTTAATTTTTTCCATTTTAACCTCAAGTATTATTTAAATTTAATGGATGAAAAAAATTGCAGTTTTAATTTCTGGTAGTGGCACTAACCTGCGTAATTTGGCACAAAAATGCAAGGGAGACCTAAAAGGGAAGTGCGAAATTTCAATTGTTATTTCAAGCCGTGAAGGCGTTAAAGGGCTTGAAATTGCAGAAGAGTTCGGTCTTAAGTCCATCGTTTTGCAGGACGCAACCCCTAAAGCTTCAATCACATCTCACAATATAGATGATTACAACCTTTTTGTGGAGCTAAAACAAAATGCAGAAGGCTCCCTTCTTGCTCTCAAAAACCTAGGTTTAAATGTGAGTTTAGCGGATTTAATGGAAATCTGTAAAAAAAACATACCCCATATTTCCGACTTTCCCGAAGAAGATGTTAAAGAGATGGTGCTTACAGATTTATTCTACGAAACCCTATCAAAAGATAGCAAAAAGACTGAAGAAGCCCTACTCTCCGATATTGACGATATGCTTTACGAGGCGATAGATGATATAAAAGAAATCGCAAATTTGTTTGAGTGCATCAAAAAAAATCCGTCTTTTATCAAGTTTTTACAAAGAGAAAAATACGATGAAATTCTCCACAATTTTTTAGTGCAAGAGGGCGTTGATTACATCTTTTTAGCAGGTTTTATGCGGATTTTAAGCCCATCGTTCGTGCAGAAATGGAAAGATAAAATCTTCAACATCCACCCTTCCCTATTGCCATCTTTTGGAGGAGGAAAAGCAGTGAAAGAAGCCCTAAATTACGGAGTTAAAATCACGGGGTCAACCGTCCATCTTGTAAATACAGGCGTGGATAACGGCAAAATCATCGCACAAAAAAGCGTTGAAATTTTAAAAGGGGATACAGAAAGCACTCTCCACGAACGCATAAAAGAAGCCGAAAAAATCATATACCCTCAAGTTTTGCAAGATTTAATTGAAGAAAAGCTATGAAACAAGATGAAACACAACATAAAGCTATGAAGCACTACATCACAACCCCAATTTATTATGTAAACGACGCCCCCCACATCGGGCACGCATACACCTCAATAGTAGCAGATTTTTACGCTAGAAAAATGAGGGAAAGCGGGGAAGCCTTCTTTCTTACAGGAACAGATGAACACGGGCAGAAAATAGAAAAATCCGCAAAAGCAAAGGGCAAAGACCCTCTAGAATTTTGCAACGAAGTCTCCGCTAAATTCAAAGCAATGACTGCAGATTTTAACATCTCAAACGACGATTTTATTAGAACAACCGAGCAAAGGCACATCAGGGGCGTGCAAGCATTTTGGCAAAAACTAGAGCAAAACGGCTGGATATACAAGGGCAAATACGAAGGTTGGTATGCCATTCGTGATGAAGCCTTTTACAGCGAAGAGGAGCTAATAAACGGCAAGGCTCCCACAGGCGCAGAAGTTGAATGGCAAAGCGAAGAAAGCTACTTTTTCAAACTTTCAAAGTTCACAGAAATCCTCCTTGAAGTCTACAAAATAGAGGGCGTCATCTTCCCTCAATCCCGTCTAAACGAGGTTAAAGCCTTTGTTTCAAGCGGTTTAAAAGATTTATCCATCTCACGCACAAGCTTTAGCTGGGGCATTAAAGTTCCAAACGACGAAAAGCATGTAATTTATGTATGGCTAGACGCCCTAACAAACTACATCACCGCTTTAGAAGGCGAACTTTTTAGCAAATTTTGGGCGGGTGAAGGCAAAAAAATACACTTCATCGGCAAGGATATTTTAAGATTTCACGCCGTTTTTTGGCCAGCATTCTTAATTGCGGAAAAATACAAAATTGGAGAGGTTAATATGAGCGAGGTTTTAGGTTTTTTCAAAAACTTCACAATCGTCTCTCACGGATGGTGGAAAAACGAAGGGGAAAAAATGAGTAAATCCCTAGGAAACGCCATCAATCCTTACGACTTAATTGCAAAATTCGGGCTGGATAAAGTGCGATACTTCCTGCTTCGTAGCCTCCCTTTTGGTGGCGATGGGGACTTTAGCGAAAAGCAATTCATAGAACTCACAAACGCAGACCTCGCAAATAATATAGGCAACCTCACGCAAAGGGTTATGTCGTTTATTTACAATAATTGCGAAGGCAAAATTCCTCCTTATTCAGGAAATTACAAGCAAAAAACAGAATTATTTGCAGAATTTGGGGCAAAAGTTGAAAGCTTTAATTTTAACGGAGCAATTGAAGATATCCTCTCACTTGCAAGGAAGTGCAATGAAACCGTGGATAAATCCGCTCCTTGGGCGTTAAAAAAAGAAGGAAAAATTGAGGAAATGCAAAATATCCTCTTTGAACTCTCTCAAGATATTTACCTAATTTACAAAATGCTTGCCCCAATTATGCCTACTTCCGCATTAAAAGGGCTTGCAATTTTTAATGGTGAGCCTTTGGCGTCAGGCAATAAAATTGAAAAACCAGAACCAATATTTACAAGAATATGATTTTAGATTTAGCAAAAAAAGTGCTAGAAATGGAGCTTGATGGCGCAAAGTCGCTTTCTAATATTTTAAATGAAAATTTTATAGAAATTTGCAAAATAATCGCAGAATGCAAAGGAAAAGTTATCCTATCAGGGGTTGGAAAGAGCGGACATATCGGCAAAAAAATCTCCTCCACTATGTCTTCAATTGGAATTTCAAGCTTTTTCCTGCACCCTTCAGAGGCAAGCCACGGCGACCTCGGCATGATTTCCAAAGAAGACACCATAATTCTCATATCAAACTCGGGGGAAACGAGGGAGTTTTCTCATCTTTTAAACTTTATTGAAATGGAAGGCACTACCTCAATTGGCATTACAAGAAGCGAGTTTTCCACCCTTGCAAACAGCGTTAAGCACAAAATTATACTGCCCGCCTACCCCGAAGTTGTAAGCTACAACGCACCCACAACATCCACAACTCAAACCCTTATAATTGGAGATGTTTTAGCCGTTTGTGCCTCCAAATTAAAAGGCTTTAGCGAGGTTGGATACGCAAAAATTCACCCCGGAGGCAAGCTCGGGCTTTCGCTTCAAAAAATTTCATCAATAATGAGAAAGGATTTTGTGAGGTTGCCTGCCACAATTCCGCTTTTGGAGGCCTTACCTCAAATGCAGGCGGGGTTTGCATACATTGAAAATGGCACAATTCTTACAGATGGCGATATAAGAAGAGTTTTACTTTCTCAAAAAGGCAATATAAATGGCGTTTTACTTGGAGATGTAGGGACGAAAAACCCATTTATTTTACACGAAGATGAAGCTGTAATTAAAGCAATTGAAGTTTTTAATGAAAAGAAAATAGGCACCATTTTGGTTAAAAACAATAGCGAGGCAGTAGTTGGAGTAGTGGATAGGAAAGATATTGAATTTTAAAGCATCACAGCGTTTTTTAAAATGCACGGGAAAGGAAAAAGTCCATAATTTCAAGTATTAACCTACCCTCTTTCGTTTCGTTGCTAACAAACTCTTTTGCTTTCTGGGAGTAAAAAAGCGCAATTTCCTTACACCTTTCCATCGCTCCCGCTTCCTCTAAAATTTTCTTAGCCATTTTAAAATCGCTCTCCGTTTTATTTTGTTTTGCAAAAAGCTCTTGAAGCCTTAATTTTGCATCTTGGTTTTCGCTTGCAAATATAACTGGAAGCGTGATTTTGCCTTCATAAAAATCCCCTCCTTCCGTTTTGCCTGTATTTTTTGATGTGTAATCTATAATATCATCAACAATTTGAAAAATCATACCTATATTTTTGCCAAATTCAAAGGCTTCTTTCGTGTTTTTACCTTGAATTATGCTTGCAATTCCTGTGCTTGCTTCAAATAAAGATGCAGTTTTTTTGTAGATAATTTCAAAATATTTATCTACAGATGTTTGATGGCTAATTTTGGTTTGAAGTTGCTCCAATTCACCAGAAGCTAAAATAGAAGAAACTTCCGATAACACCTTAATAACTTCAAGATTTTGCGTCTCCACAATTTTTTTAAAACTTTCTGCAAAGAGAAAATCTCCCCCCAAAATCACCTGCTGATTTCCAAATATAGTGTGAGCGGTTTCCTTGCCGTGGCGAAGCTTTCCCTCATCCACCACATCATCGTGTAAAAGGCTAGCAAGATGCACAAGTTCAATTGCAATTGCAGATTTTATAAAGCTTTCCTGATTTTTACCCCCCAAAAGATTGGAAACTAAAATTAAAATGATTGGTCTAATTCTTTTGCCCCCAAAGGCAACTCGTGTTGCGATTTCTTTAATAAAATCATCTGATATAACCCGAGATATACTCTCATCTATTTTTTTTATATAAGGATTAATGTAGAGCTTTAACTCTGGCAATGGAAGCATGAATTACTTTTGAGTTGCGGTTTTTAAATCTAACTCATCAAATAGAGATTTCATAGAAGCGTTAGTTTTTTGGATTTGATCCCTATTTAAACCAGCTTTTTGCATAGCTTCTGTATAGTTTGCTAAACTTCCTTGAAGGTAATTTTTAACTACACTTGAATTAATCACAACTCTTACATACACTACTCCTTTTTTATCTTGAAAGATTTTATCTCTCACTGCTCCAGAAAGAGGAACATTTTTTACAACCTCTGAAGTAACAACGGAAAATGAGTTTTCAACTGCGTTCATTTTATCTATATTTGCAGATTGCATTGCATCTTTTGTAAGCCTTGAAATTTCTGTTTGTAGAGTAGTTGCTATTTCCGCACGAGCTTGAGATTCCGCCTGTATTATTAAAAATCGTAATTGGTCGTTATCTGCAGGGGTTTTGGATATACCAACTCCAGCAACAACATTATTTTGCAAGCCATCATATGGAGAAATAACCCAAGATGGTAAATCTAAACCAGCAAGTTCACCGTGGTCTTTTTTAGTGATAGGAGTTTCGCTAACTTTATTTTTATTTCCACATCCAGAAAGCCCTAAAGAAAGAGTAACTGCCGTAATGGAAGCCACGGTTAAACAAACAATACACATAGTGTTTAATATTATTAATTAAAATTTTAATAAATGGTAAATTTCGCTTTGTCAAGTTTTTTTTGTAAAAAAATCAAATTGTATATAATCGTGAAAAATTATCAAAAAAAATTTGACTTACTTGCAAAATTAAATTATAGTGAGATAGGATATTTCAATTAATTTAAAATATATGCAAACAAATCAAGAACAAAACAGTGTGGAAGATATTTTTGCAAGTTCTTTCATCAAAACAACCGTCAAAATTACAAAGATAAATGGGGTTATAAAATACGAACCTGAGAATTTTTTTAATGGCTTTACTGAAAAAATTAAAAATTTATGGATTAAAGAATTTGAAACGAAACTGGAGGGGAAGGATGTTATTTATATGCATAATTTTATTCAAAATGAAAATGCCTTAAATGCTAGAGGGAAAGAAATTAAGCATGAAAAAAAAGATTTTGCAGTTTTTACGGAAGATGAAAATTACCAAGTTTATGATAAAAAATTACAGTATGCGGAAAATTTGGTAAAAGTGAAAAATATGATTGAGAATGATAGTAATTTCCAAAAGCAGTATGAAACTATTGAGGAGTTCATTAACCAAATAGCTGTAAAAAGGCAAAACGGTCAGGAAACGAATCCTCTTGAAAACAAGGTTTCCGCCCTTATTCAGAAAATTAATAAAGAATCAGGTCTCTACACTAGTTGCACCCCCCTTTCTTTACCTGTTGGATTAAGCGTAAAAAGAGGTAATAAAGGGCATGATAACAAAGGTTTAAATTATGATGGGCTTGCCTATACTAAAAATGAGCAAATTAAACCTGAAGCATTAAATGAGACAAAAGTTTGGAAGCCTACCAAAGCTTCTTCCGAATCCATAATAGCTCATGGTATACACTTTGGAGTGCATGAACAAGGTTCGCAAGAAGAAATAAAAGGGATAAGATATTTCGCTGTATCTGGTGAAACTGCCCCCACTTGGAAGAACAAACTTACAACAGGAGTGTCTTTCACAAAAGATAATAAATACTTCTTACCAAATGATATCGAGAGAAAACAAAATACTGGGGATATTCTTTTAGCTATTGCCGGACTTGGAAAGTTAAGTCCAAAAATTCGTACTTTTATTTATAAAGGACAGGAGATTAAAGGTTCTAAGTGGGATGATTTTAACTTGCCTTATGGAGCAAGAAGAGCATTACGAATGGATGAAAATAGTGAAAAACTTTTGAAATATATCCAGAATAAATATGGGGAAATAGAAAATAGGAAAATTCTTACAAAGCACTCACAACTTAACATTTCAAACGCTGCAAGGCTTAGTGCATACTTATGCTTTGCGGGTGAGGGGGATCCTAATGGCCTAAATTTCTATTTTCATACTCCTTCAAACATGTTTAAAAAACTTGACAATGACGTTTTTCCTTTCTTTGATTATACTGCATTGTCCAACAAAATTATGAGTGAAGTGTTTAAAGGTTTAGAAAATACAAATTATACACCAGACAATTACACACCAGACCAAAAAAAATTCTTAAATGAATTTTGCAAAGCATGGTTTGATATGAAAGAATACTTAAAAAACAATATTGAGTCTTGCCCAGATTGGCAATCGGCATGGAAACGTAGGCTTCCTAATGACAAAAGTCAGGACATGATTCCAGACATCAAAAACAATAGTAACGTTAAAAAATTTATTCCAATACTAAGTAATGCAATTGAAGATTTTCAAAAAAATCAAATTGATACAGGAAATTACAAACCTCTTGCATCTGCAAAAATGAGC
>JBIKUA010000039.1:0-6819 GCA_044347825.1 Candidatus Deianiraeaceae bacterium
GCAAAAGCAAAAAAAGGCGTAATGCGTAGCTTAATTGTGCGAACAAACGCCAAAGGAGAGCTGTGCGTAATTATAATTTTTGGAGAGCAACCAAAGGTGCTTCAGGCAGATTTATGCATGGCTTTAAAGCAGAATTTTACTGATATTTCCTCACTTTACTGGGGCGTGAATAAAAAAGAGATGGATGTAATTTCCGACACAAAACTTTACGGATTTATCGGCGAGCCATCTTTCACTCAAAACCTCCTTGGAATGAACTTTAAAGTTCCCATAGCAGGATTTGCCCAAATCAACACAAAAATGGCGGAAAAGCTAATTGAAAAGGTGCTTGAAGTAGGCAATTTTAAACCAGATGACCTCGTTCTTGATTTATATTCAGGAATTGGCACTTTCTCCCTTCACATCGCTAAAAAAGTGAAGAAGGTTCTTGGAATTGAGGTTGTAGGCTCATCCGTGCAAAGTGCGAGGGATACAGCAAAAGAGGAGGGCATTGCAAATACTAGATTTTTCAAGGGAAAAGTGGAGGAAACCCTAAACGAAGGCTTTATAATAGAAAACGGCAAGCCAAACACAATAGTGCTTGACCCTCCTCGTAATGGGCTTGAAAAAACCGCTCTTTCCAAAATTCTTGAAATAGGGGTAGAGAAGCTTGTTTATGTTTCCTGCAACCCCGCAAGTTTTGCCCGTGATACCGCTCTTTTAAAGGAAAAATACACCCTTTTAGAGTGCCACCCACTTGATATGTTCCCCCAAACCACACATGTTGAATTAGTTGCTATTTTTAAGAAATTATGACTTTTGTTGTAACGGATAATTGCATTAAATGTAAATATACGGATTGCGTAAAGGTTTGCCCCGTAGATTGCTTCCATGAAGGCGAAGATATGCTAGTTATTGACCCTGAAGTGTGCATAGATTGCGGAGTTTGCGTGCCAGAATGCCCAGCAGGAGCCATCTTCCCCGAGAGTGAGGAACTCCTTGATTGGGTGGAGTTCAACCACAAATACGCCAAAAAGTGGCCAGTAATAACGGAAGTTAAACCGCCACTTGAGGGGGCAAAAGCGTGGGACGGCATTCCAAACAAAAAGGCACAATTTTACCCAGAGGATAGCAAGTGATTGAATAAACCACTAAAATCCAAAAGATATTTCACCTCCTAAATTTGCAAAACCTCCGTTTCACCCTATCCACAAACGCCCTAAAGCGAGATTGCTTGTAAAATTTAATTTTCATTCTCCCCTCAATTTCCCCCTGAACCTCCTTCGCATTCTTCCCAAAGGCAAAACCTTGCAACTTCAAGCCTTTTCTCCTTGCAAAAAATTCCTCCACTTCAAGCCCAAAAATCGCAAGCACAACATTTAACGCAAGCTTCAAAAACAAAACCTCCACCCACACATCTGCAAGCAAACTCGCTAAAATCGTCAAAAAAAGCAACACAAACCCCAGCAGGTAAAATCTCTTTTGAAAGGCGTAAATCACCCCCACAATATCAAATAAATAAGCAAATCTAAAGCTTTGCTGTAAAACCATAAAGCTAGAAGCTTCATCAATATTCACCTCCTGATTTAAAGGCGTTTTTGCGTAGACTAAAAAGTTTTTCATCGTTTTTAAAAAATTTAAGTTGACAACTCACTAAAAACAATTCTTATATTTTTTGGAAAATTGCAAGTTATTTTTTTTAATTAATGTCTAATATTTGTATTGCGGGGCTTCAGTGGGGAGACGAAGGAAAAGGTAAATTTGTTGATTACTTCGCAAAGGATGCAAAAGTTGTCGTTCGCTTTCAAGGTGGTAATAATGCAGGGCATACCATCGTGATAAATGGGGTTTCTTACAAGCTTTCCCTGCTTCCATCGGGCATTTTACATAAAGGTAAAATAGCATTTATAGCATCAGGCGTTGTGCTAGATTTAGAAAGCCTCCACGATGAAATTGAGCGAATAAAAGCTAGAGATATTGAAGTTTCTCATCAAAACCTCAAAATAGCAGAAAACATCAGCATAATAATACCCATCTACAAAACTTTAGACTTACTCCTTGAAGGTTTAAAAGGGGACAAAAAAATCGGCACCACAGGCAGAGGAATTGGCTTAGCTTATCAAGATAAAGTAGGCAGAAGAAGCATTAGAATGTGCGACCTTTTTGAAGAAGAAACACTAAACGAAAGGCTTGAAAGCATACTTCAATTTTACTCCCCAATTCTAGAAAAACACCACCCAAACTTCAACATAAACGAAGTTCGCACGCAAACTCTTGAATACATCAAAAAATACAGAGATTTCTTTAAAAATCACCTAGTGCCATCAAATTTTTTAAACAATTTCAAGGGAGAAAACATCCTTTTTGAAGGCGCTCAAGGAGCAATGCTTGATGTATCTTTTGGCACTTATCCTTTTGTTACCTCATCAAACACACTAGCTTCCGAAGTCTACATTGGAGCAGGTTTTGGAGGCAAGTTAGATAAAACCTTTGGAGTAGCAAAAGCCTACTGCACGAGAGTAGGTTCTGGCCCCTTCCCAACTGAAGATTTTGGCAAAGATGGCGAGCAGATGCAAAAAAACGGAGCAGAATTTGGAACGGTAACAGGAAGAATTAGAAGATGCGGATTTCTTGACCTAGTTGCCCTAAAGCAAATTATTGAACTTTCTGGAATTACCGACATCATCCTTACAAAAATTGATGTTTTAAACGGATTTGAAAAAATCAAAGTTTGCACCGCCTACAACTTAGACGGAAAGGAAATAACCCACATACCCGCAAGCGAAAGTTTGCAAAAGAGGCTCACACCCATCTACACCGAGCTTGAAGGCTGGCAAAATGGATATTCTTTTAAAACCCTTGAGGGTCTTCCTCTAGCTATAAAAAAATACATCAAATTTATTGAAAGCTACACAAAAACCCCAATTTCGGTACTCTCTTTTGGAGCGGAAAGAGAAGATAGCCTAACTTTAAGTAAAATATGGTAAAATTAATATACTTACTAGCTCTTTTAGGGCTTTTTGCTTGCAAAAGCAGTAATAAAAACGGCTTAACAGATGCAGATGTTTTCATGTATAGCGAATATATGGATTATGTCATTTTAGCCTCCAGCGGTGCAAAAAATGTCAACACAACACTAGGAGTGCAAAAAAATTTAACCTATTATTATAGAGATTTTCCAGAAGAAGGCTTAAAGTTTTTAATGATTTACAATAAGCGATTAAACCAGCAATATGCCATATTTTACGGCTATGGGTTAGAAAAAAAGCGTAAGGCAATTATGGAAGCCTCCGCCGTTTCTGGCTTAAATTTGGGAGATAAAATAAAATTCAATCAAGAAATTTTAAAAACATTCCTAAAAACCGAAGAATTTATTGAAGGCAAATTTCAAAAAGGCGTTAAAAAAATCGTGATAGGTTTTGAACTTGGCGGTTCTTTAGCCAATATGGCAACCACCTCTCTAATTGAAAACGCAGGCTTTAAATCAAGCGAATTTGAAGTAATAACATTTGGCTCAATCCCATTTGCAAACAATTTCAACTTCAACTTCAATAGAGTTAGCATAATTTTAGAAGGCGATACAGACTTCTACCTTAGCACAAAATGTTGCACCCAAATATCTAGCAAAAAACTTACAATTAGTGACAAAAAAGCCAAAGGCAGTAAATTAGAGCGATACAAGCAAGCAATGCAAAACACAGTATTATAAATATGGCTTACATCAGCGTTTTTGATATGCTAAAAATCGGCATAGGTCCTTCTTCTTCCCACACACTAGGGCCTTGGAGAGCAAGCGAAAAATTCATACAAACCCTAAAGAAAAAACACTTCTTTCAACAAGTAGAAAAGCTAAAAATCACCCTTTACGGCTCCCTATCCTTAACTGGAAAAGGGCATGCAACGGATATCAGCATAATCCTCGGGCTTTGCGGATTTAAGCCCGAAACCATACCCACAAAAAGCATCTCAAGTGCCATTCAAAGCGTTAAAACCAACCAAATACTAAACCTAAACAACGAGCATTCCATCAACTTCAACCCAGAAAAAGATATTGAATTCTCCAAAGACTTCCTCCCCTTTCACTCAAACGCACTTAGGTTCACCGCTATTTTACAAAACAAAAGTGCAATCAGCGAAGTTTATTACTCAATTGGAGGAGGCTTCATCGTGCAAGAAGAAGTTCCAAAAGAAGAAGCACAAGGAGAAGCATTAAGCGACAAAACTTCCCCAAAAGTTCCCTTTGAAATCTCAACAGGAAAGGATTTAGAAAAATACATATCCCAGCACCCTTCATATAAAATCTCCGATTTTGCAATGCAAAACGAACTTGCATTAGGAAGAAGCGAGGAGGAGGTAAAGAGAGATTTACTCAAAATTTGGGATGTAATGTCTAGCTCCATTTTTGAAGGAGCAACAACAGAAGGCTTCCTTACAGGCGGATTAAACCTCAAAAGACGCTCCAGCGAACTCTGCAAAAACATCATCGGCGTTAATTTTTCCTCCAAAGACAAATTTTTTGAAACCATCAAAAAAAAGTCCTGCTCCTTCACAGAAATCCTTGATTTTGTAAGCATTTTCGCAATGGCAGTTAATGAAGTGAACGCAAGCTTAGGAAGAGTAGTAACCGCCCCCACAAACGGCTCCGCAGGCGTCATTCCCGCCGTTCTTGCCTACTATCTTTGCATCGTCAATAAAAACGCAGGGGAAGAAGAAATCGTCAAATTCCTCCTAAATGCAGGCTTAATTGGAGGCATATTCAAAAACGGAGCCACAATTTCCGCCGCCGCAGGTGGTTGCCAAGCAGAAATTGGAGTTTCCGCATCCATGGCCTCCAGTGCCTTAACCGAACTTTACGGAGGGAGTGTAAAACTATCAATGTTAGCCTCGGAAATAGCAATGGAGCATCATTTAGGGCTAACGTGCGACCCTGTAAATGGGCTAGTTCAAATTCCTTGTATAGAGCGAAACTCAATGGGAGCAATAAAAGCCATAAACGCCTGCAATTTAGCACTAAAAACCAACCCCGATGAAGCTAAAATTCCACTTGATGGCGTTATAAAAGCAATGAAAGAAACCGCAAACGATATGGATGTAAAATACAAAGAAACCTCTCTAGGAGGGCTTGCTAAAGTGAAAATAAATTAATAAAAATCACCGCAAAAATAACCAACAGCAAAATATAAATCACAAGCATTTGCCAATCCTTCATTTTCAAAGGTCTCTCTTTTTTTACATTAGAAGAAAAACTCCAAATAAGAGCAACAACATAAGGCACTCCCAAAACCCCAAACACAGTTAATATAGAAATAGGAATAGCATTTTTATGCCCCCTCGCAAAGGCAATAAAAACAGGAAACACCCACAAAACAAGCACAAAAAGCTCCATCATTTTAGTTTTTTAATACATTCATCAAGCCTGTTTATTGCATCTTTTAGCACTTTTTCATCCGTAGCGTAGGAAATTCTAATAAAATCAGGGTATCCAAATGCAGAGCCAAAAACCGTTGCCACCTTACCTTCCGTTAAAAAATATTCCGCAACCTCTAAGTCCGTCTGCAAAACCTTTCCGTCAGGAGTTTTCTTCCCATAAAGCCCAGCAATTTCAAAAAAAATATAAAAAGCCCCAAGCGGTTTTGTTGCCTTAATAAGCGGAATTTTAGATAGCCCTTCAAAAACAATATCCCTCCTTTTTTGCATAACTTCCCTCATAAAAGGCAGAAAATCCCCACATTTTGTAATAGCACCAAGAGAAGCCTCTTGCGAGATGGAGCAAGCGTTAGATGTGCTTTGACTTTGCAAGTTCACAATCATCTTGATAAAATCCTTCTTTTTCATCGCTCCATAGCCAATTCTAAAGCCCGTCATAGAATAACTCTTAGAAACCCCATTAATCACAAGCACCCTTTCCGCCAATTCGGGAGCCACATTTAAAATGTTAGTAAATTCAAGCCCATCAAACACCAAATGCTCGTAAATATCATCAGACATCACATAAACATTCGGGTGCCTCTTCAAAACCTCTGCAAGCCCCTCAAGCTCCTCCTTCAAATAAACCTCCCCAGTAGGATTAGATGGAGAATTCAGCAAAAACCACTTCGTTTTTGGAGTAATAGAAGCCTCAAGTTCCGCAGGGGTTATCTTAAAATTATTTTTAGGAGAAGTTTTAACAATTACAGGTTTGCCTTCAAAAATCTCTACTATTTCAGCGTAAGAAACCCAGTAAGGAGCAGGTATAACAACCTCATCTCCCGCATTTAAAGAGGAAGCAAACGCATTAAAAATTCCCTGTTTTGCCCCAGAGGAAACAAAAATTTCGTCCAACTCAAACTGCAAGCCGTTTTCCCTTGCAAACTTCTCTTGAATTGCCTTTTTTAAAGCAACAGTGCCATCAACTGCCGTATATTTTGTTTTCCCTTGTAAAATAGCGTTAATCGCAAAATCACAAGCCTCTTTTGGAGTGTTAAAATCTGGCTCACCTAAACTTAAATTTAAAACATCAATACCTTCCGCCTTCATTTTTACTGCTTTAGCGGAAATTGCAAGGGTAGGAGAGGGCTTCAACATCCTCACTCTGTTGGAAAAAATCATATCAAAAAACATAACCATATAAAGAATTTGCTACAATTTTTTATTTTTGCAAGAGATTTTTGTAAAATCTAGCTAAATTAAATATCCTTAAACTTTTCAACAAAATTAGATATTTTTTGAAAAACCCTCTGTTTTACATTCAAATGTTCTGGGTTTAAAGGGCTAATTTTAGGTAGAATGTTATTTAAATCTGCACCATCTTCGCTAACAAATTGAGAATTAAGCGAATATTGTATATAACGCCTTGCCTTT
>JBIKUA010000040.1:0-6558 GCA_044347825.1 Candidatus Deianiraeaceae bacterium
TTACGCATCTATTCACTGCAACAACTCACTCTTTTATTTTATTCTTTTCAAGTAAAGGAAGAGTTTATAAGTTAAAGGGATACAAATTGCCAATAGGCTCTAACCAAAGTAAAGGAAGGGCGTTGGTGAACTTGCTAAACCTTCAAGCAGGTGAGACAATAACAAACTTTCTAGTTTTGCCTGAAGATAAAAACGATTGGGAGAACTTAAACCTTATTTTTGCAACTTCAAATGGGCTTGTTAGAAGGTCATCTATTGATGAATTCTCCTCTATTCCAAGTAATGGTAAAATTGCGATTGGTCTTGAAGAAGATGATAGCCTTGTTGGTGTAAGGCTTGCAAAAAATGATGAGCATATTCTTCTTGCTTCTCGTGAAGGTAAAGCTGTGAGGTTTGGCATTGATGCTATGCGTGTTATTAAAAGCCGTTCTTCTACGGGTGTGATAGGTATGGATTTAGAAAAGGGAGATGCTGTTGTTTCCATCACTATAATTAGTGGAGCGGAAAAAGATGTTGCAATAAGAGAAGAATACTTAAATATACCTCTTGAACTGCGTATTTTAATTACAACTCTTGATAACAAAGAACTTGAAGAAAAACTAGCCACCCTTGAAAAAAAGATAAATCTTGATGTGCCAACAATAAGAAAGTGGGCAGAAGCTGAGGAATTCCTTTTAACAATTACAGAAAATGGTTATGGTAAAAGAACTTCAACTCACGAGTATAGAATTTCTGGTAGAGGCACAAAAGGAGTTATCAATATTTTAACAACTGAAAGAAACGGTAAAGTTGTTGCAAGCTTTGGAGCAAGTAACGAAAACGATGTTATACTTTCTTCTAGCACTGGAAAGGTTATTAGATGTAAAGCTCGTGATGTCTCTATTATTGGTAAAAACTCTCAAGGTGTGAGGATTATAAATCTTGACAAAGGGGAGAGAGTGATGACGGCAACGGGGGCTATTAGTATGGACGAAGAAGAGCCAGAAGAGCTTGCAGATGGTTATAACCCTGAAGTATGATTATAATTCTACATCGCCCTCAAATGGGGGAAAATGTCGGCTTTTCTGCTAGAAGTATGAAGAACTTTGGTTTTAACGAGCTAAGGCTTGTTTTGCCAGGGCAGATGGAAGAGGACGAATGGCAAGGAAAGGAAAATAACGAGAACTTCTCCCTTACTTCATTTTTAGAAAAAGCGGAAGCGGTTGCAAAAGGTGGGGCAGAAATTGTGAGAAACGCTAAAATTTTTAACTCAATTGAGGAGGCAACTACTGATATTTCCAAAATTTACGCCCTAAGTGCTAGAAGAAGAGAAATAGCAAAAGAAGTTATCACTCCCGAGACGGCTATCAAGGAAATTTGCCAAAGCGGAGAAAAATGTGCTTTTTTATTTGGCAGAGAATCTAGCGGGCTTGCAAATAAAGATATAACCCTTGCTTACAAAATGGTGGAAATTGAGGCAAATAAGGAGTATCCTTCCATTAATCTTGGTATGAGTGTAGGGCTTATTTGCTACTTATTTAACAAACATCTAAATGGCGAGGCTTATAAAAATGCGGAGAGGGGACTTAAGAGTATGGCATCTCCAAATGAATTAAGTTATTTAATAAAGTTTTTAGAGGAAAAGTTGGATAGTACAAATTACTTTAAAGTAAGAGAAAAAAAAGAGGGGATGATGATAAATATTTCAAATATATTCTCGCATTCAAACTTAACAAAAGCAGAAGTAAGAACTCTTATAGGGATTTTTGATTTAATAAAATAGTAATTGTATTTAACTTTTAGCTTTTCATAAAACCAAAAGTTAATTTAAATACTTCATATTTCTACTTCCTGAAGGCACGCACCTATCATTTTTTTCAACTTTACTAGAGGAGGATTCTATATTTACGGAAGAAATACGGTTAATATTTACAACTTTCATATCAACTTTATCCATTTCTATAACCTTTCTCTCATCCTTCTTTTTAAAGAATTCTAAAAAGTTCACAATTAAATTTGTTATAAAATTCTTCAATCTTTCAAATAAAGATTCTTTTTCTTGATAAGGTGTTTTTTCTGCAATATTCTCTTGACTTTGCCGGAATATCCTCTCCGCTTCTATGGCAGTTAATAAATTTTCCTTAAGTTCTTGAAGAGGTTCAATTATAGTTTTTGAAAGAAAGCTTTCTATCTGCCTCTTTTTTGTTGCACTTTTTTGCATTGTGTTTATACTTTCCGCTTTAAGGTAATCGTCCAGACATTTTTCACAATCTAAAATAAAATCTCCTATTGCATCTACCATATCTTTATTCAATCTATCAATATAAATTCGTTGAAATCTCCCATTTAACTCTTCATGTAAATTAAGTATATTATTTATCAATTCTTTTTCATCAGAATTAATCATTAAATTAAATAGCTTCTTTTCAATTGAATGTCTATTTTGAATTTCTTGATTTTTTAAACATATTTTCTCTTTTTCCTCTCGTTTTTTAACTTCAAGCTCACGCTCTAAATCTGGAACAAGGGCATCTATGTTTTCGTAACTTAAATTTTTTTTCATAATTTTTACTTATTAGTTTCTCCAATCTAGTCAGTTAAAATTAAAAATTATACAAATTACAAATTAAGTTATTACTTTGCCAGTTTAATATAATAATTTCTTTTTGTCAATTTTAAATTGCTTTTTGAATTATTTTTCATTAAATTAAAATATAACTAATTTTAGATTTATGAAATTTATGAAGTTTTTTTTGATATCAATGCTTATTTTCAAACTATCATTTGCAAAAATAGAAGTTTATTTCTCACCCTCAAAAGATTGCCGTGATTTAATTGTAAGGGAAATTAGGGGGGCTTCTCAAGGCATACAAATTGCAATTTTTGACTTTACTCACAAAGAAATAGCAAAAGAAGTTGAAATGGCAATAAAAAGAGGGGTTTTAGTGCAAATAATTACAGATAGAATGAAAATAAATAGTAAAGATAGCCAAATTACAAATTTACAAAGTGCGGGAGCTTTTGTGAAAGTGAATAAAAAAGCAAAATTAGAACATAATAAATTTGCAATTTTTGATGGTAAAAAAGTTCTAACAGGTAGTGTAAACTGGACATACTCTGCTTTTTCTAAAAACTCCGAAAATTGCATTTTATTTGATGAAATAGAGGCGGTTGAAAAGTATAACTTAAGATTTGATAAAATATTTAATTGAAAAGTTTAAAAATATCTAGAAATTATTATTAACTACAATAGCCTTAACAAGCTTTTTTATGCCAACTGTAAAAGCTATTTAAGTAAGAATTGTCCATATTAATTTTGGATACAGATACTTCTTTAATATACCTCACTTTAAAGCACTCTTTAACCCTTAATTTTTCAGTTGCGAAAATTTTTAAAAATTCCTTGACTTATTTCAAAATTTAATTAATTTAGCGTTAAACAAATTATTTCTGTATGGAAAATGCAGGCGAAGCCGTGGTTTTAAAGAATTTAGTTAAAAAATACGGAGCAAGATTAGCTTTAAATAATGCCTCTCTCTCTATTCCAAAAGGTTTAATTTTTGGCTTACTTGGCCCAAATGGAGCAGGAAAATCTACAATTATCAATATAATTTCAGGCATTACAAAGCAAACAAGTGGAGATGTTTTGATTTTTAATAAAAACACAAAAACTCAATTAGATGAATGTAAAATGTATGTTGGAACTGCAATTCAAGAGGTTCTTCTTGACCCATTTTTTAATGTCTACGATTACCTAACCTTCGTTGCAGGATACTATGGACTTTATGGCAAAAAAGCAAAAGAGAGAATTGAGGAAGTCTGCTCTGCCCTTAGCCTTACCGAGCATTTGAAAAAAAATACTAGAATGCTTTCAGGGGGGATGAAGCGTCGCCTTGTTGTTGCTAAAGCAATTTTACATGACCCTGAAATAATTATTTTAGATGAACCAACGGCGGGTGTTGATATAGAGCTTAGAAACAGCCTTTGGAGTTATATGCAAGAGCTTAACAAAAAAGGGAAGACTATAATTTTAACCACTCATTACCTAGAAGAAGCGGAAAATTTTTGTCATAATCTTGCCTTTATAAATAATGGACAAATTATTTTAAACGATACAACCAAAAATGTTTTAGCAAAACTAGATAGCAAGAAAATTTCTATTTTTGTAGAAGAAGGCTCCGATTTATCAAAGTTAAAGCTAGAGAATGCAACTCTAAATAGCGAGCAGAATTCTATAGAAATAACATACAATCCAGCACATTTTTCTGTTGATGAATTTTTAAACTCCATTCACACTTCTGGCATAAAAGTGCGTGATATTTCTACAAAAGAGCCAAATTTAGACGATATATTCCTTACCATTTTTAAACAACATGCTTAAATTCTTTTCTATTTTTTTTATTTTCCTTTCACAAGTTTTTGCATTTAGTATTAAAATTGTTGCAAATGTTGGAGACGAAGCAATTACCTCTAGAGATGTTGAAATAAGAGCAAAATTGCTTAAGGTTTTAAGTCCAAGTATTCCAAGCAATTCACTAAACGAAGCCTCTCTTGAAAAATTAATTCAAGAAAAACTCCTGCTTAAAATGTCTGCGACGAATGGTTTTAAATTAACCGATAAAGAGCTAGAAGCCGAAATTACAGAATTAACAAAGAAAAACCCCGAATTAAAAAAAATAATTTCCGCAAAAGAAGTTCACTTATCACTTAAGGAGCAATTGAGAGGTGAAATTATGTTTTCTGTTATTTTACAAGGTCAAGTGCAAGGTAAATTAGATTTTTCAACCGAGGAAGTTGAGAGGTTTAAAACAGCTTACAACAGCCAAAATGCTAACAAAATTAACAATGAGCAGGCTAAACAGATTTTAACTTCTATGAAGATAAATGAAGCGCAGTCATCGTTGTTAAAAACTTTACAAGAAAGTACATTAATTGAAAAAAAATGAAAAAACATTTACTTATTTGGGCTTTCACACCCTTTATAAGTTTTGCTAGCATGCCTGAAAACGAAGCTTTGATGGCAAAACCTATTTACATTACTACTGAAAAAGTTGAAATCACTGAAGGTATGACATCAAACGATGTTATAAAAAGTGATGAAATTTCCTCAAACCCTAATAGAAACATTGGAGAAATAACAAAAACTCTACCAAATGTGGAAAGAGCAGGTAGCATTCGTGGCTCTAACTCTGAGTTTAAAATTCGTGGTATGGAAGACACTAGAATTACAACCAAAATAGACGGGGCAAAATCTAACTTTAGAGGGGAATACAAGGGTAGAAACTTCATCTCTCCTTTTATGCTTAGTGAAATTGGGGTTATTCGTGGCTCTAACTCCGTTATGGAAGGTAGCGGTTCCGTTGCTGGTTCTGTGAACTTAAAAACCAAAGAAATTGAGGATATAGCACTTAACAAAGACGCAAAAAAAGGAGGCGAACTCTTTTCCTCTTACAGCACAAACGGAAATATGCAAAATTATGGTGCTTCTACATTTGTAAAATCAGATGGATACTCTATTTTAGGGCTTTATAACTTCACTAGAAATAATGATTTTGAAATGGCAAAAGAGCAAAATATTGGCTCTAGCAAAAATCCACACATAACCAAAACAATTGAGTATACAACCAACAAAACTCACAATGCGATGTTAAAGTTGAAAAAAGACTTCAACGAGAAGGAGTTTTTAAAGCTTCAAACTAGCGTATTTAAGGAAGATGGAGAGAATACCTCAAACCCATTTAGGCTTGCAAGTAGCTTTAGAGGAGAGCCTGTGGATAAAAGCCTTACAAATAGCAGAACTCAAGCTGAATTAGAGCTTGAAAAAGCAAATGTTAAGGTTTTTTATGATAAAACCAACATAAAAGAGGTGGGCTTGAAAGATAATAGATTTGATAAAACAGAAGGGGCATCTTACGGCGTAAATGCATATGGTAAGTATAAATATGAAACTTCAAATATAGAAAACCTAATATTTTATGGAGCGGAGCTTACAAAAGATATGCAATCTGCAGTTAGGGAAAAACTTCCAAATACTGATAGGCAAAATATATATCCAAGCGGAAGCTCTAGAAACGAAGGTATTTACTTTCAAAACGCTCTAAAATATAACCACTTAAAAGTTCTACTAGGCTTAAGGCAAGATTATTATAATCTTGAATCCGAAGGAAGGGAGGTTAGACACACATCAAATTTACTGAAAAAGGCGGTTGTATCTTACGATATGAATGGCTTTACTCCATTTGTGAGATACTCGGAAGGTTATAGAGCGCCTCTTGTAAAAGAAGTTTTTGCTAAAGGGGATATAGTAAATACCAGAGGTTTTAACTTAAAACTTCGTGAAAATTTAGACTTAAAGCCTGAGTATTCTAAAAATTACGAAGCAGGTTTTAAATTGTTAAAGGAAGATTTACTGGAAGATAACAGTCAAACATCTCTTAACTTTACCTACTTTATTCAGGATGTGAAGGACTTTATAATTCAAGATCCTAAGTGTTTAAATGGCACAACAGGGCAGGAAACAGGTTGTTCTTCTTACTTTCCGCAAACTCTTTTATCTTATCAGTACCAAAACTTGAATAA
>JBIKUA010000041.1:0-6470 GCA_044347825.1 Candidatus Deianiraeaceae bacterium
ATTGATATTAGCACGAAAAAACTTGAGCTTTCTAATATCAAAATTTATACAAAAGACCAACAATCCGCAATGCTTTCCGCGGTTGCAAACTATAACATTAAATCAACAAAAGTAATTAATCTTTACAATAAAATAGGAACGCTAAATAAAGCACTTTTTGAAGAAACCATTATTTTCCCTATTTTACAATCTACAATTAGAAACGAAATGGGTAAATGGACTGCAGAGCAGGTAATTACAGAGAAAGAAAAAATTGCAAGTCGTATTTTTGAAAGCCTGCAAAAAGCTCAAGATGAAGGGGGGCTTGATGGCATTATTTCTTTTTCAAACTTTGAAATTATATCTCTTAACCTTGATGAAGCTTACGAGGGAGCAGTTAGGGCGAAGGTAATTGCAGAACAACAGGCAAAAACCGCAGAAAATAAAACAAAGCAAATTCAAGAGGAAGCTAAGCAAAAATTAATTCAAGCTCAAGCAGAAGCAGAAAGTATGAAAATAAGAAGTCAGGCGCTTTCTCAAAATAAAGCACTTGTTGAGTATGAAGCGGTGCAAAAATGGGATGGGAAGCTTCCACAATATATGATGGGAAACTCGGTGCCATTTGTGAACATTGATTCAAACAAAAACAGGCAATAAAACTTTTCTATTGAATTTAAAAATAGTTCAATTCGTAAAAATCGCTTATCAAAAACTCTCTTAACTTTCCCTGCACAGCCTTGTAATTTGGCACCATTTTCGCCTGCAATTCGTAAAACCCCCTACCATGATTTTGATGCTTAATATGGCATAATTCATGAAAAATTACATAATCTATACACTCAATTGGAGTATGAATTAAAATCGTATTAAGCGTCATCCTTCCAGTGCTAGACATAGAGCCCCAGCGGGACTTCATTTTGCGTAAAACAAGCCTCGGTTTAGGAGCGTTGCAATGAAGTTTAAAAACTTGATAACAAGCCTCTAATCTTTCCTCAAAAATTCTTATTAAAACTGGTTTTATAGATTTTAAAGGGGGTTGCGATGCGCTTCCAAGCCACCAAAATCCACTTTTTTTATTCATTTTTAAGAGATTGATTTTACTTGCTATCCAATTTCTATTCTTCAAAACAAAGGTCTCAATGTGGCTTTTATGAGCATTTTTAGGAGCTTTAACCACCACCTCCAAAGTTTGATTAACAGAAACAGAAATACTCCTTCTTTTTGAAAAAACTATCTTGTATTCAAAGTTCATATATTTTGAGGTGTAAAGTGTTGTGATGAAATTTATTATACAAAATTTTTTGATTTTCAAGGAAAAAGTGCTTGACAAATAAAAGTTGCTAATTTATAAAACTTTACGCTTTGCGGGTATAGCTTAGTGGTAAAGTTCTAGCCTTCCAAGCTAGCTAGGCGGGTTCGATTCCCGCTACCCGCTCCATCCTTGAAATTCCTCATATTTTGCAAACAAATCAAACGGTTTTGCGTAGGAAACATCTAGCTTTTTGCCGTTCAGTCTTAAGTTCGCACAAATCAAATTTAAAAACTCTTTTTTTGGAAAGGTGCAAACTACTAAATAAAAAAACAACTCTTGAGGCTATATCTAAAATGGAGGATACTATATTTTTAAATCCATAATAGGTGGGCTTATACTAAAACATAAATAACACCTCATCTTTATTAATCAACATCATAATACTAACCCTTAACATATCTTTACTTTTACTGTAACACAAAGTTCTTCTCTTTAATCTAGCAAGATAATGTCTTAATCTACAATTAAAGGATTCAGCTAAAGATGTCTCTGCTTCCCTCCAAAATGGCATTCTTCACTATTCTTTCACTACCACAAAACCTACATTTATTCATATAAGAATTAAAGATTATAGCTAACGCTATAATCTATTTTCTTAAAAGTCTATGGTTTAGTGTAAGTCCTGAAAATTCACCTTGCATTTAATAAAATTTTAATTTATTATTATAAATAAGATGTAAAAAACCCATTACAAAAGAACAATATTTACATTTAATAATTTTTATGAGTAATAAAAATGAAATTATAAGACTAAAAAAAGTAAAAGGTCAGATTGAAGGTATAATTAAAATGATTGAAGCTGATATTTGTTCGAGCGATATTTTAGATCAATTAACCGCTGCACATTCTGCAATAGCTTCAGCAAGAGCAAAATTTTTAGAATATAATCTAACTTGTATAATTGAAGAGGCATTAAAAAATAATAATCCAGATTTCCAGTCTAAGGAAATAAAAAAGCTTATAGATAAATTAAAGAAATTTTAATTTATCTCGCTTCCGCCTCCAAATACTTTGTATAAGTTTGCTATGCTCATATAGTACTGATTTCTTTTTTCATTTGTATTTTGAAGCGATTTTAAATACTCTATATGAGATTTTAACATCATTTCTTTTGTTTCAATTCCATTAGAATATCTTGCTTTATAAATATTATGTTTTTCTAGCTTTGAATTAGTTGAATTTAATGCATAATCTGAAGAAAGTTTGTTTGCTGATTTTAAATTAATTGCATTTAGACTTTCATAAAATGCATTTTCAATTGCCTTTTCATATAGAATGATACTTTCTTGCTTTCTAAGGTTAGCCAAATCTAAATTTGCCTTATTTAACCCTCCTGTAAAAATAGGTAGTGTAATTTTAGGATTAAATTCCCAATAATTTGATTTGAAAAGATTGTTTAAATCATCACTTGCATATCCTGTGAAGCCAGTTAAAGATACGCTGGGGAAAAATGCAGCTCTTGCCGCTCCTATATTTGCATTACTTGCAATTAACATCTGTTCCGCTTTTTTAATATCAGGTCTTTTAAGTAGCGTGGAAGACGGAACCTCGTTTAATAAATTTTCAGCAAATGATATATCCTCAAAAGATGCTAGGAGATTTTCATCTTTTATATCCTTACCAACAAGTAAGCTTAAGTTGTTTTTACTTTCATTAAAGTTCTTTTTACTTTCTGTGTAAAGTATTTTATTTTCCTCAAGGTAGGAAATTGCATCGTTCAATTCTTGCTTTGAAATATACCCTTTATTATATTTTGCATTTATAATTTCAAAGTTTTGATTTGAAATATCTAATATTTCCTCAGAAATTAAAAGATTTTGCTTATTTTTAATTGCTTCTAAATAAAGATTTACAACTTCAGAAATTAAAAAAATCTCAACAATTTTTTTATTTTCTTTTTCGGCTAAAAATTCTGCCAAAGAAGCATTTTTTAAAGATTGTATTTTACCAAAGAAATCAATTTCATAAGCTACGGAAAATCCTGCTGAATATTGAGCTTTATCACTTGATTTTAAATAACTTGCTTCCAAGTCAACATTTGGAAAAAGTTCGGATTTTTTAATATTATACTTTATTCTTAATTTTTCTATATTTAATACTGCAAGTTTTAAATCTCTGTTATTTTCTAATGCCATCTGAATTACAGATTGCATTTCTTTTGAGAGGAAAAACTCTTCAAATCGAACTAACTTAATTTGATTTACTTCAGTACTACTATCTTGAAAAGCTATTGGGGATTTAGGTGTTTCATATTTAGGTGCCAGTGTACAACCCGCAATTAGAATTGGTAGAAAATATTTTTTCATATACTATTAAAACTGTTTTTTCTTAAATTTTTGAACAAATACAAAAAATAGTGGTACGAACGCAGGAAGAATGAATGTTGCAGTCATCATCCCTCCAAAGACTGCAATTCCAAGTGCATTTTGCCCCTCTGAACCCGCACCATCAGCCAAAATAAGAGGCAGAACCCCCATCATAAAAGCAATTGATGTCATAATAATAGGTCTAAATCTTTGCATCACGGCCATTTTGGTTGCAGTCAAAATATCATATCCTTTATCCAATAAATCCTTGATAAATTCAACAATAAGAATTGCATTCTTAGCTGAAAGTCCCGCTGTTGTTAGTAATGCAAGCTGAAAAAAAATATCATTGCTTTGCCCTCCAAGTGTTGAAAAAAGCAATGAACCTATAATCCCAAAAGGTATTGTCATTATAACGGCAAAAGGAATAGACCAACTTTCGTAAAGTGCAGCAAGTGCCAAAAATATGAATAATACGGAAATTGCATATAAAATAATTGTATTTGCTCCAGCAGCCTTTTCTTCATAAGAAAGACCTGACCATGCTATATCAATCCCCGCAGGTAGCATATTGGACAACCTTTCCATTTCATCCATTGCCTCTCCAGAGCTTTTACCTGAAACAACCCCTCCTTGAATGTTAATTGAAGGCATACCGTTGAATCTTTCGATAGTTTGAGGTCCCCTACTCCATTTGCCCTTTGCAAAACTTGAAAATGAAATTTGTTCGTCTTTATTATTTTTTACGAACCATCTCATTACATCTTCGGGTTTCATTCTATACTTTGCCTCTCCTTGAACAATAACCTTTCTAACTTTATTGTTTAGAATGAAGTTATTTATATAGGAAGAACCAAAGGCTATTTCCAAAGTTTTTCTAATCGCATCTTTGTCAACACCAAGTATTGCAGCTTTTGTGTAATCAATATCAATAACATATTGGGATACTTCTTCAAGGGCATTCTGACGCACTCCTGTTACTATCTTACTTTCAGATGCCATTTGAAGAAGTTGATCTTTAGCTTTAATCAACGCCTCCCTTCCTAAGTTACCTCTATCAATTAATTGCATTTCAAATCCAGATGCACTTCCAAGCCCTGAAATAGTAGCTGGAGGAATAGTGATTATAGAAGGATTTTTAGTCAATTTTCCCAAAGCGGCATTTGCACGAGATATTACTGCTTGACTGGACTGATCCTTTCTTTTTCTATCTTTAGAATCTTTTAATAAAGGAAACAGCAAAAACCCATTTTGAGAAATTCCACCAAAACCCATACCGACATAGCTCCAAACTCCTACAATATTTTCAGATTCATTTTCATCGTAATATTTTTCAATCTTCGCAACAGTTGATAAAGATTCATCTAAAGTTGAAAGGGTTGGAACTGTTCCAGCAGTCATAAACCACCCTTGATCATCCTGAGGAAGGAAGGATAAAGGCATTCTTTTAAAAAGAAAGAGAGTAGAAATAATTAATAATAAATAAATTATGAAAAATCTAATACTTCTCCTTATTCCTACCTGCGAAATAGCTACATAAAAAGTTCTTCCTAAGTTAATTTTGTTATTGAAAAATTTAAAAAACCTATTTTGTGAAAGACCGTTTTTATTGTAAGGCTTAAGCAAAATCCCACATAAAGATGGTGTTACAATAAGAGCAACAATAACGGAAAGTGCCATAATTGATGTTATTGTAACCGCAAATTGTCTGTATATAACTCCAACCGTGCTATCAAAAAACGCCATTGGCACAAAAACAGCCGAAAGTACTAATGCTATTGCTATCATCGCACCTTGTATTTGCTTCATTGATTTTTTTGTCGCTTCAATCGGGGAAAGTCCTTCTTCATGCATTATTCTTTCAACGTTTTCAATCACTACAATTGCATCGTCAATTAAAAGTCCTATGGCAAGAATCATTGCAAACATAGTAAAAATATTAATCGAAAATCCTAAGGCTGATATCATTCCAACTCCCCCCAAAAGCACAACCGGAATTGTTAAAGAAACAATAAAAGTTGAGCGAAAATTTTGCAAAAACAAAAACATTATTATAAACACCAAAACAAAAGCTTCCAGTAAAGTTTGAATTACAGCTTTTAAAGTCATTTTAATAAAAGGACTTCTATCATAAGACAAAAAAAGTTCAACTGATTCAGGTAAACCTTTTTTAACATCAAGAAAGAGTGTGTTTACCTTGCGCGCAACATCTAACGCGTTAGCACCACTTGCAAGTGAAACTCCTATAGAAACAACGGGCTTTCCTTTATAACGTGAAATTAGTCTATAATCTTGCGAACCAATTTCAACTTTGGCAACATCTTTTAATCTTACCAACCCACCTTCAGGGGTTGATTTTAAAATAATATTTTCAAACTCTTTAACGGTTTTTAATTTTGAACTTGAAACTAAGCCTACATTCAATTGAGTTCCAGAGACAGAAGGCAAAGCTCCAAGCTCACCTGAAGTTATATCTGAGTTACGATTCTTCACTGTTTCCATTACTTCATGCGCTGCAAGGTTAAAGGCAAATAACTTATTAGGATTAAGCCATATTCTCATTGCACTTGGTTGCACATAGAGATTTAAACCTCCAACACCCGGAACTCTTCCTAAGGCCTCTTTTAAGCTATTAAGCAAAATATCATTTAATTCTGGAAACGATACAGAATCATCTTTTGCGGTAAGTGAAAATACCATGTAATCTTCTTTATTACCTTTTGAAACAACAATACCTTGCTCCTTTAAACTTTCAGGTAAAAAAGGTGTGGCGCTTTGTAATTTATTTTGTACCTGTATTTGAGCTATATCAGGGTTAATTTTATTGTTGAAAATCAGAGTTACAAGAGAACTGCCGACCGAACTCTTTGATG